>NZDA01000019.1 GCA_002686525.1 Methanobacteriota archaeon
TTCTTCTGGGTTATTCAAAGTCAGTTCAAATCCAGAGCCAGGTACTGTATGGATGGATGAGAGACTTCAAAATCTACTACTACTTGACTATGGTGACGAGATTTTTTTAGGGGATGCAAAGCTTATTTTCACAGCTACGATCATCTACGAACCTGATAGAGCTTCTGGAAATTTTGCATTCGCTCCTAAAACCATAATGAATATGTTGGATGTTGAATCCACAAATGTTATACAGCCTGGAAGTAGAGTTGAATACAACTATCTCTTCAACGGGCCGGATGAGGAAATAGCAAAAATAAAAGAAAAGCTAGAAAAAGAAAAAGAGAACGGCGATGACATAGAGACCCTCAGTGAAGACACTAGTTCTTTAGGGCGAACAGTAGAAAGATCAGAAAACTTCTTTCTTCTAGGAGGTCTCATAGCGGTATTGCTCTCTGCTTGCACTATTGGTATAGCATCTCAAAGATTTACAAGAAGACATGTAGGTTATGTGGCTATCTTGAAAACGTTAGGTATGACGACATTTCAAATTAAAGCCTTATATTTCCTTCTTTTTCTTTATACCACTCTGTTAACTTTAGCCGTAGGATTGTCTTTGGGATGGTTACTTCAATCTAACTTTATAAATCTCATGTCTTCTTATTTTCCTACTGAACTGCCNGTACCGAGTATTTANCCACTTTTTGTGACATGTCTAACAGCNCTTATCTGTCAATTTGGTTTTATTTATCCCCATATATTGAAGCTNTTNTCTGTCTCTCCGATGCGNGTATTAAAAGATGATATANCTTTCAATCAAGAAACTATCCCTGTATTTTTTATAGGTGCNGTNGCNTTTCTTTTNTTACTCTATCTNTATACNAATCAATTGACCTTATCNCTNATTATATTTTTGGGAGTGGTAGGATTTTCTCTTGCAGGGATTGGGCTCATTTATCTTNTTCTTGGAAAGAGTNAAACAGGTTTGGGTGCATCAANTTCACTTAATTTAGCATTATCTGAACTTCGAAGAAGAAAGCTAGGTAACTCTTTTCAAATCTTTGCTTTCACTATAGCTATAGGGCTTAGCTTAATTACTTTCTCAGCTAGCAAAAATTTACTTGGTTCCTGGCAAGGATCCATACCTGAAGACTCGCCGAATAACTTTGCAATCAACATAACTGATGAAGATAAAAATGGTATGGAATTATTCTTCAATAAGAATCAAATAGATCCAACTCCTTTTTTTCCAGTAACAAACGCAACCATAGAAAGAGAGGAAGAAGATAAGGAGTTGATNGATAGGAATTTCAACATAACTTGGATCGACAACTTGCCGGAACAAAATGAAATATATGCTGGTGCATGGTTTTCAGACGACTTAATTAATGGTTTATCAATTTCTGAGAGTATTGCTGAAAGATATGATTTGAAGATAGNAGATAAAATATTTCTTAAGGTTAATGAAGAAGTAATTGCGACCTATATCCAAAGCATTAGGACGGTAAATTGGGATAGCTTTTCTCCTAATTTCTTTGTGATAGGCCACCCTTCCCTTTTCAAGAATATTTCCTCTAATTACATTACGTCATTTTATATTCCTAAAGAAAGGCAAGAAGTTGCAGCTGAATTAATGAGAGAGTTTAGGACAGTATCAGTCTTTTCGATTGAAGAATTGATAGATCAGGTAAAAGAGATAATTGGCCAGGTTACGAAAGCCTTAAATTCTATTTTATTNCTAACNTGTTTAAGTGCCATTTTTCTTGCCTTTTCTGCATTACAAGATGGATTTAGCGTCAGAAAACATCAATCTGCTATTCTTCGGACTCTGGGTGCATCTAACTCATTAATTAAATCTTCAGCGCTTATAGAGTTCGCTTTATTGGGTGTTATTTCGGGGACTTTGGGCTCCTTGTTAGCCTATGGAGGAATTTACTTTATAGAAACAAAAGTATTCGAAACCACAGCTAATTTCTATCCTGAAATATGGGTCATGGGACCCCTGATAGGACTTTTTGTAGTTTCAGTTTTGTGTTTCTATCTAATCAATGGGATCATTAAGCAGTCTCCAAAAGAACTTTTGATCAAATAAGAATAAAAAAAGCCTGCAAGATGCAGGCTTTTTTTAANTTGGTTCTTACTTAGTAAGCACCAAANCTCTTNGTGAANGATATACCTCCCATTCTNGGCAATGTTGGAACGACAGACCTTAGGAAGCCTTGCGTTTCATCATCGGTAGACATATTTCTAACACCAATTTTGTCTAAGACGTTGTTAACAAAGAACATTACTTCTAAGTCACCTTCATCATTNGTCCAAGTAGCTTTAACGTCTACACGGCTAAAGGCAGGAGAAANATCGTAAGGTAGTGCNGCATCTGACCAAATAATACTATCTGTCCAAGATACACCTACTAAGTAGTCAATAGACCCNCCATTAACCTCTTGAGTATAGTTAGAATAAACTGACATTTTATTTTCAGGTATTCTTTCCATTCTCACTCCATTAATTGGTCTTTCTCTCTCTTTAATAGAGTATANAGAACCNGGAGCATGTGGGTTGTTTACTTCAATAACCCCTCTATTACCAAAGGCGTCAACAATCTCTTCCGAATATTTTGCATCGGTAAAGCTGTAGTTACCTCCAATAATCCAATTAGGTTCAGGCATATAAATTACTTCTAACTCAAATCCATTAGTTTCTGCTTCAGGATATCCAATTACAGAAGTNCTTACTCCACCCAAGAAGCTTTGAGATTCAAACTGACCATGAATATTTTCATATACGTACTGATAAGTTGAAGCATTTATCTGCAGGGTATTGTCTAGATAAGATCCTTTGTGTCCTAATTCATAGGAAGTAACTTCTTCCGAGTCGTATGAAGGGAAAGCAGAGAAGTATCCTAAATTAAACCCACCTGCTCTGTGTCCTGTAGTAACAGACAAATACCATAAGGCATTATCGGTAGGAGAGTAATCGATGTTAACTCTGTAATTTGACTCTTCAAACTCTCTTTCCATAGATCTATAGAAAGACCTTGAATAAGGAATACCCTTGAATCTAATAATTTCTTCTCCTGTAGGAGATCCATCTGCGTCAAGAGCACCTGTTGCTTGGTTAAATGCAAATAGATTAGCAGCTGTAAGNTCTACTTCGTTATATTGAACTAGATTTTCCTCAGCAACTTTCTCATCCTCACTGTAAGAACCACCCAATGTTATAGCCCAAGTATCATTAATTTGATATTCGGTTTGGAAATAAACGGCATAAGCATCTGTTTTATTCTCTGTTTGCCATACAAAAGTAGTTCCTGGAGAAGGATTAGGACCATTTCTCAGAACAGCATTCTCTCCATCCCAAGGACCAGAAACAATACAAACTTGAGTCAATGCAGGATCAGAAAAATCAGGTACTGGTGCAGCCCCTAGAAGACTAGCAATGCCACAACCAACATCTCTAGCCGTATAAGGCCCTGTTGTAGTAGGGAATGCGGGTACTGTAGGATTTGTTCCCCCGTAAAGAGCTACAGCAGTTAGCATTTGCACCTGTCTAGAAGCATCTGGTGCTGCTGCAGCAACTGTTGCACCATAATTAGCTGGTTGAGAATATCTCGCATCACCATTGGGGTTAAAGAAATCTAAATCTTGATCAATTTCTTCATGNTATTCGAATAAACCACCAACAAAGCTCCAGTCATCTGTAATGTCCCAGAAAAATTGAATTTCGTGTTGAAAGTTCTCATTTTCTTGCATGGCGTGAAATTGTTCGTCATACAGTGGATTACCGGTTCTATCATCATCCGTAATCCTTGTATAAAGGTAATCTGTATAAGAACCTATGTATTTAACAGTCAAGTCATCACGAGCATCCCANGTATAGTTTACAGTTCCTGCTTGATGATCAAAGTATTCGTCATTGAAACCATTAGTTGATGTGACCANATCATCACCAGTCATTGAAGGGATACCTTTACCGTCTCCAATCATAGTTGCTGCAAGGATGTTAGCATCATAACCAAAAGCAAAGTTTGGACTTACACCTGTACCCGCAAATAATGCAGGGTCAACACCAGGTACTAAGAATTGACCAAATCTTTGAATTCCTTTGTGATTGAATTCAAAAATGTCATAACCTGGAGTGGCACAATTAGCTACTGTTCTATCAGTCAAACTAGAACATTTAACATTAGGATCAACTGGTCGATAACCATGAACCATAAGGTCATTTCTTCTTACATTTCCTCCGTATTCACTAGTTGTAAGTAGACCTGCTCCTTGAGCTGAACTAATAATCCTTCCGTAACTTCTTTCGTTACCTCTTANATCAAGAGTATGGTTATCATTCTCCCATCTTAAAGCTAATGTATAGTTCTCATCCTCGTAACTATCTAGATCTTCACCGGCACCTAAGTCTTTAATAACACCATCTCTNCTTCTATTCACNACGATCAATCTGGCACTCAAGTTATCAGTTAGACCTCCGTTAAGAAAACCATAAGCTTCGGCCATTCCATAACTACCAGTTAAAGTTCTTACTTCTGCAGCAAAATCTTGCGAAGGTTTTGTAGTAATAAAGTTTACGGCGCCACCAATACTATTTCGTCCATACAAAGTACCTTGNGGACCCCTTAAAATCTCTATTCTTTCTATGTCATAAAGACCGTTATCAGTAGAAGCTATACCAAAGTCTACTGAATAAGCTCCATCAACATAAGTACCTACACCAGGGTCGCCACCGAGTGCCCTAAACATCCTACCTATTCCTCTAATAGAAATATCATATGGTTGTATAGTTGTTGCAGGAATATAGTTCTGTAAGTCTTCCTGATTTCTTAAGTTAAGAGCTTCGATTAACGTAGAATCAAAAGCAGTGATTGAGATAGCTGTATCTTGAATAGAAGATGCTTGCCTCTCAGCGGTTACTATTACCTCTTCAATCCCCCCAGTATTTTCATCATCAGAAAACACCATGAAAGGAGNTAAGGCGAAAGATATAAAAAAGATAATCTTTTTCATGAAACCTCCCCAAAGTTTCATCAGAGTACTCATCCTTAAGTTCTACTGATCAAGTTTTTTATCCAAAAAAATCCTTTTTTTGAAAAATATGACTAACAAAATAACTCTAATTTATGAATCTATCAAGAAAAATCTAATAGAAAAAATAAGCTAGAACGAAAGCAAAAGCGTTATTTATNGCATGTAAGATTATTGGTAAGCTCAGAGAGTTATAGGCCATCCTTACATAACCCAGAAATATACCAAAGACAAATAAGATTAATAAGATTAAAAGTTCNTATTGAAAATGTATGATAGTCCACAAAAAACTACTAAGACTAACAGCTCCCCACCCACCTAATTGTGTTCTTTTCAATTGAGAGAAAAGAAAACCTCTAAATATGAACTCTTCAGCAATTGGAGCGATAATTANTACGGAAATGAGACCAAGAATAATTGGATCTGANAGCATAAAAGTCACAAATCCCTCAGGCATTTCTATATTCAAAGCCCACATATAGATCTCTTCTAGGGCTATGAACGTAAAAAGCATTAGACTTCCGTAGAAAATATCTCTTTTATTTATGCTTAATGAACCAAGATCATTAAGGTCGATGTTCCGTTTTTTCATCCTCCAGATAATGAAAGCAACTACTGCTGTCATAGAAAAAATGGGTGTTAAGTTGTCAGCTATCGGGTGAAGCTTTACTTCTCCTAAATAATTCATATCCACCAAAACAGGGTTTTGATAGACCCAATCTCCTAAGCTACCAATCAGTAATGCAAAAGGAATGGGTATTAAGTTAAAAGTCAGGAAGGCAAATAGTATTGCCCACCAAGCACCAAAATATCGTGTTGAATTATCTTCAGTCATAAATAGATATTATGACAAAGTGTCGTTAGGTGAAAGGAAGTAACAAGCTGACGTAATGGAAAACTTTGGAAGTTTAGATATGCGATCCAAGTAATTTTATGAAGTTTTCTGAATAAAACTTTATTTTATTTTCNTCACTTACATCTGACATGGTTTGTTCAAATCTCTTAATAGGATCATCTGTTCCCTCATGATGAGGGTAATCTGATGCAAACATCATAAGGTCTGCTGCACCATTATTTAATAACCAGCCAATATCCTCTCCAGGAAATGCGGTGACTTTTATATGTTTTTGAACATATTCAGAAGGTAGTAATTCGACTTGAGATAAATCTTGCAATCTTCTAAAGGCTCTAAAGGATTGATCTAGATGTTTCATCCAGGAAATTATCCAGGATGCGCCCAACTCCACAACTCCAACACGTAGATTTGGAAATCTTTTGAAGACACCATCAAAAATCATAGAAGCGAGAAATAATTCAGCGCAGTAGCTTATGCCCATGTAAGCGAGAGCATCTCTAGGAGCATCACCTTCTTTGTGAGGTGGAACATTGCCTCCATTGTTATAAAAAGATAAAGGAACAGGATCCCAGCTATTATCTGCTCCTACGTGTAATGTAATAGCAATATCATTTGCTTCTATTTCTCTCCAAACTTTATCGAAATCAGGATGGGTAGATGCCTTCGCGCCTTTAGGAGCAATAGTGTCAATCATGATGACAGAAAAACAGTCCTTGATTGCTTGTTGTAAGAACTTCATTGCTATATCTTCACCGTAAGCAAAGGGAATATAAGCTGCTCCATGCATACGTTTATCAATAGAACAAAAGGTTGCCATACCTTTATTTAAAGCTTCCACACCACCCAAAATTATTTTTTGTTCTTTTGCGGCTAATACTTGATCAAATGCGCTTGTAGGAAAAACTATATGTGCCTTAAAACCTAGGAGATCATTGGCAAGTTTTCTTTCTTCGGCGTTAAAAGCTCCCAAGCCTTCCCAACCTTTATGATTCCATGTCATAAATTCTTTTTTTGCTTGTTCCATTGCTGTTGAAGATGATTGCCTATTTTCGAAGTTTGCAATGGCTTTATCGATTCTTTCAAATACCTCTTTATCTCCTTCCACAATTGGTTCGAGATGTTCTTTTATGTCTTCAGAAGCAAAATCATAGATCCAATTCGGATGCTCCATCATATGAGTATCGGCATCATAAATATCTTTTCTGTGAGCGTAAGTCATAAAATCTCCGATTTATTTGTTTAAATGGCAATTAAGTTAAACTATAAACTACTTCCTCAAAATATATAAAAATAAATGCAAGGTTATAAAAAAAATAAACGTCCTGTAGCCTTAGTTACAGGATTTTCATCTGGAATAGGTCTTGCTTATTCAAAATACTTAGCTAAAAATAATTGGGAATTAGAATTGATAGCCCAAAATCCTGAAAAAGCCAAAAAGGCTTTCGAATCTCTTTCTTGCCCTCATTCGAGATATCACCTTTGCGACTTATCTAAACCAGTTGAATTAGATAATGTGGTTAAAGTAATAGAAGAGCCCGATCTCATAATTGCCAACGCTGGTATTACTAAATATGGAGTAGCAGGATCTATAAGCAAACAGGAAAAAAGAGATCTCTTCTATCTTTTATGTCACGGAGTCATCGATCTGATTGAAGAATTCATTCCTTCAATGATTAACCAGGGTGAAGGGAGAATAATTATAATTTCTAGTATTGGAGCAATAACTCCAATGCCAAAATCTTCAATTTATGCATCAGCAAAGTCAGCTATTTACTCTTACGGACAATCATTGGCTAAAGAACTTTCAAATAAAAATATATCTGTCACGGTTAGCCTTCCTGGGTATGTTCGAACTGATGCCCACGCAAGAGCTGGGTTAGATCATCTCAAAAATAAAGTTCCAAGTTGGATGTGGGTAAGCGCTGAACAGGTAGTAAAAGAAACAGAAAGAGCTTCAATTAAGAAAAAGTCAGAAGTCATCCCAGGAATCGTTTATAAGCTTGTCAGACCTTTTTTGAAATTATCTCTGGCTAATTTGATCTGGAGTGGAATCACTAAAAGGAACTCTAAAAAGTAGCAAAGAAATCTTTGATATCGTTTGCGACCCTTTCTGGCGCTTCGTACATTGGCAAATGGCCTATTTCAGGATAAATAATCAACTGATTTTTTGGAATATATTTAGCTAGGTTATAAGACGAAACATAAGGGATGATGTTATCTTCTTCACCGTGAATAATTAGAGTAGGCGCTTGAATTTCATTCAAGATTTCCGGTTTATCTTCTCTGTAAAACCTACTAGAGAATCTAGAAAGGATAGCCTCACGTGAGCCTTCCAATAATACAAGTTGGTGAAACTGATTTGACAATTCTTCAGTAGCTAAATTTTGATCATACACTGAGGATTGGAGACCTTGTGTAGCAAAGAATTTAGGTG
>NZDA01000020.1 GCA_002686525.1 Methanobacteriota archaeon
TTACAAGAAAATTTAGATATTAGCCCAATTTATGGACAGTGGCAATTTAGAATAGAAGATGAAAATAGCGAAGCAGTCCCTCGAGTCTCATTAAGCCCTGGTGGATTTATTGAAGTTTTCATTACAGTCACTCTAACCACCCAAGTTGANCAAGGAAATCATACTATATATCTCAGAATTATTGAAGATACAGAGGAATCAGAACCACGATATTTCGACCTACCCATGACTTTCGAAATTGCTTCAGATATGCCTAATTTAGAAATTGTTCAAGTCACTCAAGATAGGAAATTACTTCCAGGNGAAGATTACTCAATTCAAATGAAGGTCAAGAATGAAGGAAANACTGAAATGACTATTCTTCTAGATGCNGAAGTNGAAGCGCAGGGTTGGACTGCAGAGATTGAGGGGCCATCTGGATCTACTTTTATTCAACTTGGAGCATATGAAGAGTTGAGTTTTAATCTGAAAGTCTATGTTCCATCTGATGCGAACAATGGAGATAAAGTCCCTGTGTTAGTGACAGCAATGCCTCTGGCATACGTAATTGATGGAACTCTAGATACAAGTCAAAGTTGGTCTGATGATTATACTGCTAAGAAAACNGTAATTATGACTGTAGATTTAGGTAACGTGATTGATATTGTAATTAATGAAATNAGTCATCCTAGACCTTTGACAATAATAGTCTTAGTAGTAGGATTTTTACTAATTGTAGCTGGAGTTCAGAGCAGTATGAATCGCCGTAGATGGGCNTCTCACATGGCGCTAATTGAATCCATGAATATGGATGNNGATGATATTGAAGATAATGATGAAATCGATGAAGAGTTAGATGAAACAATTTCTTCTTCTGANCAGTTGTCCGACCCCAATCGTTACGANGACGANGATATAGAACTNGTCTGATTGTATTTTTGTCCGAACGACGCTCCATTCTTCTTAAGACCTCTATTTAGCGCCATAGACATTAGAGGTGACTAGTTTGCGGAGTGTTTCTTTAATTTCCAAAGACAAAGAACTTCTAACAAAGCGTCGTTCTGCATTTCTGTTCACTGCAGTTATGTTGCTTGCTTCATACTCAGCTATTGAGTTTGGAAGTTGGGAAGCACTTGCCACAAGTGACGATGATGGGGATGGATTAACTTACGGTTTAGAGTTCATAATTAATACCCAACCTCAAGATTGGGATAGTGACAATGATGGACTTCCAGATGGTTGGGAATGGCAGTATGGCTTAGATCCGCTCTCACCAACAGGAATAAATGGCTCAGTAGGAGATCCAGATGGTGATGCATTTACAAATTTAAATGAGTATCTGTATTCTATTCCTACAAACTGGGATGATCCAGCAACGGCAAATGTTCTTGATAATGGAGTTTGGTGGAATGGGACNGTACCAGTANGAGAATGGGATGAAGAAAGTGCAATGCAGTTCATTCAAGGAACTGGTTCTGATGGTGTAGATGAAGATCCGGTAGGNAATATTTGTTTCAATACATTTGATGATGANAANGATGGATTAGTAGATAATTTCGACCCTGATGGAGATGGAGATGCTGATTGTTCTAGTGATGACGATGATGGAGATGGGCTGATTGACGAAGATCCNGATGGTTGGGATACAGATGGTGACGGGATGCCAGATGGATGGGAAGTTGCAAATAATCTAGATCCAACTTCTGCTTCTAACGTTGATGGCACATTTGGAGATCCTGATGGTGACGGTCTCATAAATTTATATGAATATGTGAATCCTACATGGGGGACTAGAAATGGCTCCACTACTCCTCCAACCCAATATTTTAGACCCGGGCCAAATAATATGACTGCTACAGAATCACCCTGTAATCCTGTTTTAGGATTGGGCCCCGGAGGATGTGCAATATTTACTGCTGAGGTCGACTCTATTACGCAGACAGATCCTAATAACAATGATACAGATGGAGATGGTTTGAATGATTCTTATGAAGCATTAATTTTACTCACCGATCCCACTGCGGTCGATACTGATTCCGATGGAATTAGTGATGGTGTGGAAGTTAATGCAGCATATGGAGACCCTCCTCAGGCATCGGATCCAAGGAATAACAACACTGACGGAGATCAATTTGATGATGGTGAAGAAGATCTTAATGGAAATGGAATTGTAGATTTGAATGAGACAGATCCGACTAGGATTGAGGATGTGGGTGATTTTGATAATGATGGAATTGATAATTGGGAAGAAAACCTCACTTGCACTCGATGGGATTTAGCTGATACCGATGGAGGTGGAGTCAACGATGGAGATGAACTTGCTATTGGTCATCAAACAGATCCATGTGTAAGTGAAATCGTAATTGTGAAAACAATAATTAGTTGGGATGCTCCATCATTATCTCTAGAACTTAATTCAACCACTAATTTAGACCCTGATCCCTTTGATTGGAGGCAAGATTCCGCTCCGATGGCTTTCTATGAATTAATCAACGGTTCGACAATTGGATTCCGTTATGGTTCAATCGATGGTAATGAACTGAAAGAGGTTGATGTAGCCTTACCNGCAACAGCAGTGTCTGTACTATTCACTAATCATTCNTGGTGTTGGGATGCCTCACCAGCTCTCAGTGAACCACATTGTGATGACGATTATTTTGATACTGANGGCGATGGCCTAGCNGACTGGGAAGAATTACTTGCTACCTGGGGNCAGCCAACAAATCCTAATCTAGTAGATACNGATGGNGATGGAGTNGATGATTTATCAGAAATTCTCAATCAAACAGACCCTAGNGAACCTTGCAGTAATCTTCTTGATACTGATGGTGACGGNTTGAATAACTATTTTGAAAATACTACTGGATGTGACTTAATATTCGGTTTTGGTGGGAATGGGACTGTNGANACNTACTTNACACTCTGGGATGATGCAGATACAGATGACGGAGGGGTTACTGATGGCCAAGAATATCTCGATGGAACAAATCCTCAAAATAATTCTGAAGATGATTTGAATCCATTAGATACTGATGGTGATGGTATACCCGATACNATTGAACAGGCCATAGGTCTCGATTGGTTGAATCCTGATACTGATGGTGGAGGAATTCCTGATGGTGACGAATGTGGCCCTAATTTTTGGTCATTAGATTGTAATGGTTCTATAAGCAACCCTTGGGATCCAAGTGATGATATTGATCCTAATATGTTAATGTTTACAGCAGAAAATTCTACTGATATAGACTTGAATATTACCAATTATTGGCGTTGGCATACCTATGATTATTACACTGGTATTTCTTTCGGAGTGAACAGTACTTTGGTTGGCGGAACCCCTATTGCCTTTGATATCGGTTCCATGCAGGGAGTTGCGCATGAATCATTCTGGATAGGGAATAGTACTAATGACTGGACAATTACATACTCTCCCGGTGCTGAGATAGGCCCTGGTGGAGAATTAATCGTACCATATAATACTGTTAATTGGACCTCTTGGAGTGATTCTGGAGCGGTATTAAACTTCTCTAATTACACTAGAGACATTGGAGTATCACTTCTGTCAGTAGATCAAGTATCCGTGAGTAGCCCTGATGTATTCTTCGGACCTCAGGTTAGGGAAAACACTACTGCGTTCCTTGGGAGCAATTACGGTAAGGATTTACCACAATCTTACCTAAATCGTCAGGGCGATATTCCACTGTCTATTACTCAAGCAGTTCTTAGTGAGTCTGGTGCTTTTTCAGCCTGGGAAAAGGTTGAAGCAATACAAAATTTCTTGATNAANGGCAATAATACTACTACATTCCTTAGGAATAATGANCCAGTGANCCCTAACTTCTTTTCAGAAACTGAGAATGACCTAACTTATTACATNCTCAATAATACTCAAGAGGGTTCATGTGAACAATTTGCTACNGTTTTTACNGTCATGCTCCGTCATGCAGGTTTTGCAGCGCGAAAGGTTACTGGATTCTCTGGAGGTGATTGGAATGGGAAAGCGTATGAAGTCTANGGAAGTCATTTTACTACNTGGGTAGAAGTTCAAATGCAGACGAATCAGAATCAAGGAAATGTGACTCTAGGTTGGGTTCCATTTGAAGCCTGNCCTCCACAAAACCTCTTGGAAGTAGTAGATGAGGAATGGGGTCCGAGTAGCTTTGATAGAGACTTATCCGGTGATGATTTCTGGTTGAACGGTACCTTAAGATTTGTAGATAACCAGACTTTAGCTGAGAATGTCTCTCTTAATTTATACCTCGTTCCAGATAACGAAACTAGTTCTGTTCCGGGCCCTGCGGCTAAGTCAGATTATCTCGTAGCAACGGGAACTACTGATGATAACGGTACATTTGAGTTGACAGGTAAGCCTCTATTACCAATTAAGCCAGGATACGGCGCATTGGTGTTACAAATATTTGAGAAAGCCTATGTTGGTTCCCAAGGGATATCATTNTCTTGGAGGATAAATATCACTGATGATGCGACAACCTCTTTCCAATCACCTCCTCCGATAAATCAGCCAATGCTGGGTGTTGGTGTGAACTCCAGTGTTACNGGTTATCTCAGACTTGAGAACCCTGAGTATCACGANGTTTCTTTAATTGATAANNTACAAGTAATTTTGAATTACACTACCAGTGTAGACGGTCCAGTTAGCTTAATCTCAAATGTNGGNACTTCTGGATACTATGAATTCGATATACCAATATCCGAATCAGAACCATTAGGGCTNATTAGTGCNTCTATTTCNTTCATGGGNTGGCATCAAGATGATTTGAATAATGCAACAATTCCAAGTTACCANATTAGACCTCATACTGATAATTTCAACTTTAATATCACTCCTGCNCCNAATTTAACGGTTTCTTTNGAGGGCNCTGACTTGAATAATACATTCTTAGATATTGATTCACAAATATATCTTAACGGAACAGTATTGAGTTTTGGTGATACACCTGAAGCATTAAATGGTACACTCTATTTACAAATGAGAAGAGCCTCCGTTAGTGGACCTTATCAAACCTTGAAGACTTGGTATTTGAATAGTTCAAATTGGACAAGTTCGCCGGGCCAATTTAATGTTAGCTGGTTATTTTCTGCAGACAATGTGTCAATTCCTTCAGGACCTGTTGAAGTAAAGATACAATTTGATGCTGAAGGACTTTTTGCTAATGATCAGGTAAATTACTTGACGGAACATGGGATTAGAAGTAATGTAAGTTTTTCTTACGAACTTGTACCTCAATCAAGAGGTAATCAGGCATCAGTTGAGATCATTCTCACTGATCATACTAATACATCGTTGACTAGTTTCTTGGGAACATACATTTTGGATTTCAATGGTACGTCAGTTTGGAATGTTTCCGACCCTGAAACGCCTAGAATTACGCCTGTATGGGTGCCTGAGGCAACAGCACCGGCTGGCGACTACTCTTGGGTGTTAAACTTCTCAGGAAGTACTTGGCTAAATCCTGCAAGCATTGTAGATACAGTTAGAATCCAAGGACAGTCTAATGCAATAGTTAATCTTGGCACTGAATGGACGCCAAGAGGCATTTCTAATTGGGTTTCAGGTTTTGCTCAAGATAGGAATCTTGGAACTCCTGTAATTGGAAATAACTCTTCTATTGTAGCGCAATTGTTAGTACCATCTGATTTACCGCCTTTACCTGATGGATCTCCGGCACCTGATACAGTCATAAGACTCGGTGGCGGTTTCATTAATCCGGTAAATGGCGAATATAATATTTCTTTCTTTATGCCCGGAGAGATTGCATCTGGCGTATANGAATTGAGAGTTTTCNTAGATTATTCGATTAATCCACCTGCCGGAGGAGAATATTACAAAGTATCAGATGCTGATTCTGTTGATGCAGGAATACAAACTGAGATGATTGTTGAATCAACTCCTTCTTCTCTTATTGTAATCGCCGGAGAAACTATGTTAATTAATGCTACAATAACAGATATTGCAGATGGTTCTCCAATCAATGATATTTCTGCAGACGTAATTTTTGACTCNGGAGGTCCTCTACAGCAAACTCTTCAATCTGGCCTGACTCAGTCCGATGGAATAGTCACTTTTAGTCCAATAATTCCTGCAAATACTCCTCCCGGATTTTATAATGTTACAATCATAGCTCCAGATGATATCCAAGATAATCTCACAGATGCGAATGCAGGAAGATGGTTAGGAAATCAAAGTACATCAAATTTAACAGTACAGGTATCTAGTACAATTGACCTAGATCCATTCCCTAATGAGGTGACCGCAGGATCAACATTCTCAATATCTGGTCAGGTCTTAGATGCTGTGGATTCCAATAGAACAGTTGATGGACCAATGGCTGTAGAGGTATTTTTCTTAAATGACTTGAGTGAAACTCTAGTTACTAATCATGTCACATCTAGTAATGGTAGTTTCAATATTACAGTACCTACCGACCCACTCGGTGATGGAGTTAGCAGCGGAATAAAAACAGTAGTTGTTAGTGTAGTCGAAGGCAGTACCCCATTCTACCTGACTGGAACTGGGAATGATACGATTTTGGTTAGAGGTGTGACCACATTTATAGATAAATCACCAATAATTAATACAGTCGTCGAGAGAGGTTCTAATGTTACTTTGTCTGCTAGAATTGTTGAATCTAGCAACGCTGATATTCCTTTGGAAGGATTAACAGTCGCTGCTGAATTCCATGATACATGGCTAAATGAGGTAAGTTCTAACTCCCAAGGTCTAGTGAACTTCACATTCTTTATTCCTGATTCACATCCTCTTGGCCAAATAGATACAATACTCTACTTTAATGGCTCCAGTACTTTACATAATACAATAACATTAATTTCCACAATTACAGTTCGTTCTTCAACATTGATTACTGTAGATAATATCACCGAAAATCCTGCAGCAGGAGAAATATTCAATGTTACTGGAACTTTAACTTCTAGTAATGGTAGTGCTATTATTGATAGGCAAGGAAATACCTTAGCTCCGAGTTTGATTTTTGAAATCGATGGTGATGATGATACCTTTACTGTATTAAGTAGCAACGTAGAATTGAATGGTTCTTGGTCTGCAAGTATCCGTCTTGACTTAACTTTCCCTAGAGGTACTCACAATATTTCAGCAACTTTTACACCTAATGTTAATTATTATCAATCAAGTACTGGGCTAGGATTTTTCGATAGCAGAGGTTATTCTCTACTGACAATCGTCAGCCCTCTTGATTTAGATCCTGACAGTAGAATCGTTCGAGGTGAAGAAATGAATATCTCACTTTCATTAATTGATAATTCTGCTTCGCCCGTAGACTCGGTGGTTGTTTCTATAATTGTTGATGGTGTTATAATTTCTAATGTAACTACAGACTCCTCTGGTTTAGCTAATACTTCGTTTGTTGTTGATTCAAACAGGGTTGCAGGACCTATGGAAATCAATGTAATATTTTCAGGAATTGAGGGGACTACGGGTCTTGTTGGTGATGAAACATCAACTAGAGTCATTGTTTTAGCACCAACTGTAATCGAGATAACTGATATTACCGGCTCTTCGATTTCCGGTGAATCTGTTACATTCCATGGTACCTTATTAGATGAACATGGTGATCCATTAATAGAAAATGGAGTTGAATCTGGAGGAGTCATACATTTGTCAATAGATGGGTCTGATGTTGGAGCGATTTATACAGCTCTAAGCAATTCATCCACTGGTATATGGTCAATAACTTATGACCTTCCATTAGATACTGATTTTGGAGCACACATAGTAAAGGTAGAATTCTTTGGAGGATTTACTTGGGTTGACCCAATGGGTCAAGGAGATTCTTTGAATCCAGAATATTATCTCCCCTCATCTTCAGAATCTATATTCAATGTTACACAAACCTCTCAAGTAGTTCTTACGACTCCTCCCGGAGAAATAGATCGTAACCAATTACTTGTCATTGAAGGAATGCTGACAGACGGAGCAGGACGCTCTCTTCCTGACAGGGCTCTATCAGTTTACATGAATGAGCAACTATTAACGGGCCTAGATGTAGACTCTAATGGAAACTTCAGTTTATTCATACCTGTTCCTTCCGATATGCCTTTAGGTCCTAGAATAGTTAAAATTATTTTTGAAGGAGAAGAATTTATTCTTTCATCTAATTCTTCATCAGTATTTATCGTATATTCATCAACTGAAGTNTCTATCTCTGAACCGAGTGCTGTAGCTGTAGGTGATAATTTGTTATTGCAAGGCACGGTTAAAGATAATCTTCCTGGCGGATATCTTTCAAATCATTCTTTAGAGATATTTATCGACGGAGTATTGATAGGAATTACTTCAAGTGATGAAAATGGTGATTGGTCATTAACTTGGGAAGTCTCAGAATTCTTAGATGTAGGCGTTCATACAATAACCGTCAAGGCACCACAACAAGGATATTATCGTGAAGGGGTGGCTGAATCGAATCTGACTATTGCCTATCATTCAGGGATTTCTTTACAAGTTGAATCGAGTATCGTTACTCGTGGAGGGCAATGGAACTTTACTGGTAGACTATATGATGCTGATTCAGATGGGCTCCCAGGATTAGTGAACAGAGAGATAATAATTTATCTTGATGGAGAAGAAATTGGTAGAACAACAACAATGGCAAATGGTTTTTATGAGTTCGATCATGTATTGGGTTATTCCATAGAAAGAGGTCAACATGATATTTTAGTAGAGTTCTCAGGGGAGACTTATTATCTTCCAATCAACTATAATATGTCTGTATATGTTAGATCAGATATTGAAATTGAAATATTATGGATTTCTGAAACTATAATTAGAAGTGATGTTGAACATCCAATTAAGATAGAGGGTAGAATTTTAGAAATCGGTGGCGGTGGTAATGTTATTGAAGACATGACCGTGACTTTACATTGGCTATCTGATGGACCAGAGAATGCTAACGTACAATGGGATGAAGCTACAGGACACTTTAGAATTCAATCAAATGCCCATTATCCAATGCCTGCCGGCCCTATTGACTTGATTGTCAAAGTGGAATCAGATAGTACTAGATATCTAAATGGTGGGTCAGAAGATCTATCAGTTTCGATAATGATACCTGTAAATTTCAAGTTCACACCAGAGAAAATTAAACTCGAAAAAGATACAAGAATTATTCGAGGTACAGTCAATGTGACTGCAGTAGATTCTCTAGAACCTGTGCCTAACATTTCTATGTCAGCGTCTTTAATTAATTCTTCATCAGGTCAAACACATTTTAGAGTGATAGAAATGACTGATGATGACGGTTTGTTTACATATGAGTTCAAATCAATAGAAGGTCTACCTACGCTTTGGGATAGGAATTTCTGGGGAGAATTAGGGATTAACTTCTATTCAGACTCTCTGTTTATTGATCCATCTAATAGAACTTGGTTAGCCACTCAGCAGAATTTAAACCCTCATGTAACTATAGAGTATGAAGTTACTGAACAGTCATCTATTCTAGAATCATTACTTTATGGTTCATTATTATTGATTGCATTAATTGGAATTGCCGGTAGCGGAATATATTATCAACGAAGACGTAATGCTACAATCGATGAATTAGCAGGAATTTTCAGTTATACTGCTGAGCTTCTGGCAGCAGGAGATGAGTTCAGAGAAGCAATTTATAACTGCTATGAGAGCCTTTGTCAGATTTTGATGCGTAGAGGTTTCTTGAGAAGAGACTTCGAAACCGTTAGAGAGTTCGAGATTGCTATTAGGTCAGCNTTACCAATAAGTGAGCAATCATTGATATCTTTAGATAGAATTTTCGAAGAAGCGAGATATTCGAGTCACGTTCTAGGTGAAGGTCACAGGCAAAATGCTCAAATTGCTCTAAACGCAGTGCTGCAAGAGATTGATCAGTTACAAGATATTCCTGTAAGGGATGGGTATGTTTCCATTGATGAAGAAGAATTAGCGGAATAGAATATCTACAATACCATCTTTACTGACAATTTGTTTGATTTCGAATCCTTCTGGTAAAGCNAAACTTCTGAATATTCCTCCGTTAATGTTAGATGAAACAATCTGAACAATTTGAGTTTCATTTTCTATCCTACTCTGAAATAGTATATCNTTCGGAGAATTAATTTTCATAGGTAGAGAGATNCCTAAATCATTAATTTCTCCTTTGAATTCTCTCAACATGTCATTTGTGGAATATATATCCATTCTTCTATCTAATTCTTGTTGAATATTAGTAAGTGGTTCAGACATTGTTTCCATGTGAAACTTTCTTACATCGCTCAAATGTTGCTGACTACTTACAAATTTTTGATGTAATTTTTCGGCATTAGTTTCAAGCCCTTCATTTGAAAATTTTAGGTATGAATCGAACGTCAATTCTTGATCAAGAATTTTGATTTCATGCCGTTGCCATGTTTCTTCCATGCACTTGCGAAACTACACCCTCGGATGAACCCCTCGTTTATTCCCCCTCTATTGCAGGTTCTGGATTTCTTCTGAAAAAGTTCTTTGTTAGTCTAGCAGTTCTATCATGATCGGGCGCTTCAAAGGTGTGAATACTGGCTGGAAGACAACTTTTAAATTGCCTCATCAGAATTCTTTTTTCTAATAATATTACTATGGCCCTATCTGCCGATTTTCTGATGGGCCTACCCAATGCTTGCAATATGCTATTAATCGCTGGTTGAGTACTTGTATACCTCCAAGCCTTGTTGTTACCGAAGCGCTCTACATAGTATTCCTTCAATGCATCTTGTCTAGCACTGGGTGGTGCCAGAGGAAGTCCAAGACAGATTACAGCATCGAGAATATTATTTGGATAATCGACACCTTCTGCTAATTTCCCACTCAGAACTCCTGATAGCAGAACTTGCGTCCCATCTCTCCTGAATTTATGTAATTCCTGAATAATTCCATTAACTCGACTTTTTGACATTCTTTTTTCTTCATCGATTATCTTAATACGTCCAGGTAACCAACTACAATCTCCTAGAACATCTTCCATCAAAGCATAGCTTGGTGAAAAAAATGCGATATGCCCAGGCGTATTGTTGATGACAGCTAATATATGATGTCTCACATTCTCAGTGTTATTGTGGCCTCTTTCCGTATATTTCGTAGTCACATTTTTTGCAATCAGTACGGGTCTCTTTTCAGATAAGAAAGACGATTCATACTCTGTCATAGTAATCTTTCTGTTTTTAGGAATTTGAAGTAAATCAGCATACATTTCTGGTGGGAATAGAGTTCCTGACATCAGAATAGCGCCACTAGTTCTCGAAAATATTGGAGCACTAACAACACCGGGGTCTAACAAGAAGCTTCTGACTCTTCCCTCGTCTGCCAACAAGTCAAAAACTAAGACTAGTGCGTTATTATGAAGGTATTCTATTGTAATTGAAATTAAATCAGCTAACCTTGTACTCGCAGTTTCTTTCTCATCCCCATCCTCTTGCTCAACTCTTACTCTGTATAACTGATTAACCAAATTCTTTAGATTTGAGTAATTCACATCATTCTGAATATCAAGGTCTTCATTAATTATAGAACTAATAGCGCTTGTAAATTCAGTAGTTTCAATCTTCATATCATTTTTCCCTAATTTGGTTAATTCAGCTTCTTTTTTCTTATACCACTTTTTCATTTCATTCTCTAATTTTTTCATTTGTCTATGAGATTTCTTGATCTCCACAATTTCAAAATTATCTTCTATTTCTGACAAATCAAGTTTTTTTACTGTTTTCTCCGTTCTAGCAAGATATTCTTCGATTTCTAATCTCGAATCTCGAAAAATCTTCACTATCGCTCTTCTTTCGAGTCCATTCCTTATTCTATCTGGCAAATTATGTGCTTCATCAATGATTAAAATCGTGTTTTCTAAATCAATTTTCATAGCAGTTAATGAATTCTCGCTGATATTTTCAACAAAAATATGATTATAATCACAAACCAAAATATCACATTCTTTCACTGCTGATCTCGCAGCACTCCATGAGCAAATCTTCTTCTTCCTCCCTATCTTGATTACATCATCTACATGTTTAGGACTTAGTAAAATTAAATCTTTTAAATCTTCTCTCCTTTTTTGTTTACTCCCTTCTACTATGTTATCTTCACAAGAGCATTTCCCAGTAATTCTGTCTACTTCTTCACACATTGATTCTCTTCCAATTAGGTCAACTACTTTGATTTCAGAGTTATCGATTGATAACTTAGAATTTATTCTTTTTATGGTTTCAACAACAATTCTGTGTTGTGATTGTCTACCTGTAAGAAATATAATTTGTTTTGGATTATCCTTACTTCTAGCAATTTCTAAAGCAGACGCTAAAGAAGCTGCAGTTTTTCCAATACCTGTTGGGGCGGCAGCGAAGAGAAAACCGTCACTGCTAAGAACATCAATACCCTCCAAAATCATTTTTTCTTGAGCTTTCCGTAGATTTTCATGGGCCACAAATCTCCCCGTGTTGAGGTTTTCATCGCGTACCATGAATGTAGACCTGATAATAGAACGACCAAGAAGATTTTCTTTCTAAGTGGTGCTCCGTACGAAATGTACGGAGCGGTGTGTGTTCGATAATTATATCAATTTCTCTCTGTCAGTAATACGACTCTTACCTCGTGAGATTCTTGGCACTTCTTTTGCATCATACCCAATGGCATTACTTAATTTCGCACGCCCCCTGACTCCTGAAAAACCAATAGTCAACTTCCTCGTTCGAGGTTGGGTGAGGGGGCTTTTCGGCCCCCCCACGTTTTTGTGCATCCCATCCTCGCTCATTTTCTCACCTCTGAGCGTTCGAATCATCATTAAAGCGCGCACTTAGCTCATTCATGCGCCTCTGGAGGAGTTTTGTCACTGACATNCCCTCNATTGTTTCTCTTCGAATATAATCTCTAGCAGCGGATTTGAGTACATTTTCCGGTTTCTCTGCATGTATTTTACAAAAATCCCTCATTAAAATTGTTAACTCAGGACCTAATCGAACCTTTATATTATCTCCATTTTCAATAATATCTTGTTCTAAAAAACGTCTAACTGCGTCTCTAATGACGTCAGAACGATTCCTCATACCATCAAATCCTATTCTCTGATCTAAGGCTAGCAAATGGTCTTCTGGAATTCGTAACGAAACCATTGGGCTATGTCCACTCACAATCATCCCTCAGCCTTAGCAGAAAGCGTTTAGCACATAAATGTAATGCATATGAAATGCAAATGAAATACAATATTGCCTTTTTTACATTATAATTTCAAAAAGTGCGTATTGTCTGAATAGTGCGATTCAATAGGGAGCACACTTTGGGTATGTTNGAGGTGGTTTCATCAAAGTCATTAACGATGCAATTCATGGACAATTCCGTATCGATGGGGTTCGAGAAGAATTACTAACAACTCCAGAAATGAATAAACTTAGTCATATCAAACAACTCGGTTTAGCTCATCTTGTATTTCCCGGAGCCCATCATACCAGATTTGAACATTCACTAGGTGTATCTCATATTGCTGGATTAATGGCGGAGTCAATTTCCTTAGAACAACATGAAAAATCTATGGTTGAAGTAGCAGGAATGCTTCATGATGTAGGACATGGTCCATATTCGCATACTTTGGAACATATTCTNCATGAGAGAGGTGGGCTTGATCATATGTCAATTACTGAAGGGATAATATTGGGTGAATATGATGTTTTAAGAGATGGAGATGCGGAAATTTTCTCGGATAGAAAGAGCATACCTGAAATTCTTGAATTTTATGATTTAAATCCGAAAGAAGTTGCTGGTTTAATCCGTGGACCTAATGCTGGAGGCACTGAAAGAAATTTACTACAATGGGTAGAAGGGAAACAAGATTTTGTTTTTCAAGATGATACTCTGTCTCATCTAATACATGGTCCTGTTGATTGTGACCAAATGGATTATTTATTGAGAGATTCACATTTCACCGGTGTTAAACATGGAATAATTGATCATTTGAGACTTGTTGAATGTTTGGAGCGTCATGGAGGTGATATTGCAGTCGAAGAAGGAGGTCTTCCTGCATTGGAAGGTATGATGATGGCTAGAGGTTTAATGTATAGTGCCGTATATTTTCATAGAGTTACCAGAGTTACAGAAATAATGCTTTCCAGAGCAGTTGAACGATCCGTAGACCAGTTACCTGAATCAATAGATCTTCAGAAAAGAGTAGATTCAGAAATCTGGGGTGCGCTTTATGATTCAGGTAAATTTGCCAGAGATATGGTTAGGAGATTGAAATATAGNCAATTAATGAAAATTTCAACTAGTCGTAGGAAACAGGATTTACCTAAAGAGACAATAGATAGATTGATTGATTTAGCATCTAATTCAACTAAAAGAATTGAACTCGAAGATGAAATTGCCAAGCGCGCAGGATTAGATGAAGGATATGTCGCGATTGATGTTCCTTCAGTCAAATTATTACTATCAGAACCTCGAATGTCCCAAGTAGATATCCGAATAATAGGCGATGATGGTAAAACAAGATGGTTNAAAGATCATACTCCAATTGCTGAGGCACTAAAGAAAAGACAAGTTTCTCAGGAAGTAGTATATGTCATGACATTACCTGGTTATGAGAAGATAGTTTCTCGTCTTGCAGATGAGTATATTTTCTCTTAACTAATATTTTATGAGTGATTCAATACATACCATTCAAAAGGGGTTAGTAGGTCGACTGTCTGCCCGATAACTAGTCTAGATTCGGAAACCTTGGTGAATCCCATGGATAGTACAATGAAAAAAGTATACGATAGTGTAATTGCAAGAGACCCGAACCAACCTGAATTCCACCAAGCAGTGGAAGAGGTACTGGAAAGTTTAGTTCCAGTAATTCAGGCACATCCTGAATATCTTCCAGTCGTGGAATCAATGGTTGAGGCAGAGAGAATCATTCAATTCAGAGTTCCATGGTATGATGACAGCGGTAAATTACACGTCAATCGCGGCTTTAGAATTCAAATGAACAGTGCAATTGGTCCTTACAAAGGAGGTCTACGTTTCCATCCGTCTGTCAATCAGTCTATACTGAAGTTTCTAGCATTTGAGCAAGTATTCAAGAATAGTTTAACAGGTTTACCAATGGGCGGTGGAAAAGGAGGATCAGACTTCGACCCAAAAGGTAAGACAGATGCCGAGGTAATGCGTTTTTGTCAATCATTTATGATGGAGTTATGGAGACATATAGGTGCTAATCTTGATGTTCCTGCTGGCGATATCGGCGTTGGAGGAAGAGAGATTGGATTCCTTTTTGGAATGTATAAGAAATTAGCTAATGAGTTCACTGGAGTACTAACTGGTAAAGGAATTTCATATGGTGGTTCACTAATTAGACCTGAGGCTACAGGCTATGGTCTTGTTTATTTTGCTAGAGAGATGCTTGCAGCTAAAGGTAAATCATTTGAGGGTGCCACAGTTTCAATTTCTGGTTCAGGAAATGTTGCACAATTTGCATGTGAGAAGGTTTTGGATTTAGGCGGTAAACCAGTGACAATGTCTGATTCTGGCGGATTTATTCATGACCCAGAGGGTATTGATAGGGAGAAACTTGCCTGGATAATGGATCTCAAAAATAATCGTCGTGGAAGAATCTCTGAGTATGCTGATAAATATTCTAGTGCTATCTTCACACCATCCCAACCAGAACCCGCCACAAACGGATTGTGGGGCGTGAATGTGGATGTAGCCTTGCCTTGTGCCACTCAAAATGAGATTAATGGCGAAGAGGCAAAAATGCTAGTAGACAATCAAGTAATGGCTGTCGCCGAGGGTGCTAATATGCCTTGTACACCTGAAGCAGTAGAGGTTTTCCTGAGTAATGGNGTAATGTTCGCTCCAGGTAAAGCAAGTAATGCAGGCGGTGTTGCTACATCAGGTCTTGAAATGTCACAGAATTCCTTAAGATATAATTGGACAAGAGAAGAAGTCGATGCTAAATTAGATAGAATAATGGTGGATATTCATAAGAATGCAGCCGAAACTGCAGAGAAATATGGAATGCCTGACAATTATGTNGCTGGTGCTAATATTGCCGGNTTCCTTAAAGTCGCAGAGGCAATGACNGCCCAAGGAATGATTTGATTATTCTTCATTAATTGCTGATANGAATTCTTTCAATCTCTTAGTTTTTGGTTTGTCAATTATCTCAGAAGGGCCTTCTTCAGCGATAATGCCTTTATCCATGTAGATTATTCTATCTGCTACCTCTTTAGCGAAATTAATTTCATGAGTAACTATTACCATGGTCATTCCTTCATCTGCNAGTCCTCTGATTGTTTGTAATACTGAACCTATCAACTCAGGGTCTAAGGCACTTGTTGGTTCATCAAATAAAATTACTTCAGGGTGCATTGCAAGTGATCTCGCTATGGCAACTCTCTGTTTCTGCCCTCCTGATAAATTTCCAGGGTATGCATCTATTCTATCCAACATATCTACTCTTCCTAATACTTCCAGAGCTATTTTTTCTGCCTCATGTTTATTCATTCCTCTAACATGTCTGAGCCCTAAAGTGATATTATCCAGTACTTTCAGATGTGAAAAAAGCTCGAAAGATTGGAAAACCATTCCAATCTTTGATCGTATTTCATTAACATCTGCTAATGGATTATTAATGATATTTCCATTCAATTTCATAGTTCCTTTAGTTGGTTCAATGAGTCTATTGATACATCTAAGTACNGTAGATTTCCCACTACCTGATGAACCAATGATTGCCACAGATTCTCCTCTATTTACTTTAAATGAAANTCCTTTAACTGCATGAACACCACCCGGATAAATTTTTTCAAGTTCATCNATGGTAAGTACTTCGTTTNCCATTTAATTTCCTCCANTAATNCCCAATCCTGGGATTCTAGTCTTCTCTTCCAACCGTCTCAACAACAGGGCTAGTGTCCAAGTCACAACAAAATAAGCAATCATTACCATCCCCCATGTCCAGAATATTTGGAATGTAATTGCAACAACNAGTTTCCCTTGNCTTGTTAATTCGGTGTAAGCAATTACACTNGCAAGAGATGAATTTAGTACTAAATTCACCATNTCATTTCCTAGCGGAGGAATACATATTCTGATNGCTTGTGGTAANATTATCAGNCTCATNGTACCCATGTAAGTTAGACCAATACTTCTGCCAGCTTCCATTTGTCCGGATGGNATTGCTGCAATNGCTCCTCTAATGGTTTCACANTGATAGGCTGCCGAGTTTAATCCGAGTGCGAAAATTGCACTTAAGTAAGATCTCTTNCCCGGACCAAATAAACTATNGCTGATATACTCAATTATTGGAGAGAATAAATTATCCAAAGGCCCTAGATATGATGATATAATCAATAAGTCATTAGTAATATCAATACCCATATTTTGTATATGTTTTCCTAATTGAACACCAAAATGAATGAACATAAATTGTACTAAAAGGGGTGTATTTCTGAAAAAGTCTGTGTATAAAGTTGCAATACTATTTAACGGTCTCAACCCCCACGGATTTATTTGAATATCCAAATTCTTTTGTTCTAACTTAGTTAAAGAAAAGTCGGGCAACATTCTTTTTGTCATAAAGAATCCAAATCCGAGGAAAAAGGCAAATTTCATTATTAGCATTAAATCAATTTCAGATATTTTATAATCAAAGTTTACGAATAGCTCCGTTAAAACAATAATCCATATGAGTGAGATTATTATCAATTTGCCTAAGTATAATTTTTTGTCAGAGTAATTCCCATTAGCAGTAATGAATAGAATTCCTAAGTATGTTAATCCGATACCGACTAGCAATCTAAAGAATGCGTCCGGGTTTCCAATTGGTGCAAAGATATATCCTAATTGAGCTGAAATTTTAGGTGTATTTGAACCCAATTCAAATTCATGAAAATCATTCAATGCAGTAAAGATTAANTCCAGGCCTCCNCTTAATTCCCATTTCCCTGATAACGGGACACCTATTAGTAATGAAATTCCTAATATTCTAATCATTTTATTCCTATGAATGTTAGGTATTAAAAGCCCTAAAAATCCTTCATTTTCAACTTTATTCTTATTGATTCNAAAATTTATAAAAATTGAACCTAAAACCAGTGNCAAGAAAGNGAAAANACCGAAACCTATNCCATNATATCNTACAGAAAAAACTGTAATTGGTAATATAACCCAGAATAAGATTAATGTTTTTTCTANNTCACTTTCTATCATTTGTTTCAATGAAGTAGGTGCTGTTTTACACATCGCTAGAANGATACCNAATAAGAATCCAAGAATTATNCCGAATATTACTATTTTCACAGTTGCCTTCAGACCTTCCCAAAGATTATCCTTNGTGAATTCNACAAATTCAGTGAAATTGCTTAAATCGATTATTTCAAAACCAACTGGGTTATCTTCTCCCCCATTTTCAGTATAAAATATCATTCCATTATCTCCTACAATTATACCTCTAAATGCTGTTTCCATAGCCACATCATTGATATTTTGATTGCTATAACCGTCAGGGAGTAATTGAGGAGTGACAATGTTCCCTCCATCTTTACTCAATGCAACGTATCCATTTTTCCCGGTCAATATGATCTTTGTTGTACTCAAAATCTCAATTGAAGTAAGGTTAACATCNAATGTNGTACTGTAATTTTCAGACTCAATTTCTTTTATATTCCAAGAATAACCAACNGTGGTAGTCAATGCTTCTTGNGTGGACTTCAAAATCATTCCATCTGANGTTATTGCATAAGCTCTATTTGATTTNTAGAATCCTATTGAAATTATGTCAGANTGTGAAACTAGAACTGGAGTTTCTCTTTGTTCCCAGGTATAGCCATTATCCTCTGAACCAAGAATCAATCCCGAAGATCCTGAAATCAATCCTCTTTCATTTTCAAATGTGATATCAAATAGATCATCAGAAGTAAACGAATTAATTTCTAACCAAGAACTTTCTTTGTATATTTTTATGCTGGATTCTTCTGTAACAATCACAATCTCATCATTACTATTCAGTGATATAGAATTAATATCTTCTTCACTATTAATACTGATATCTAGCCATTGTTCCGATTGTGTTGTTTTGTAAATAACGGTACCATTAGTACCCGCAGCCACAACTAGATTTTCATTTGAGTAGGCTGTCAATAAATCCTCACTTGTTACTGTTTCTATTAAACTCCAATTAGTTAATTTTTCACCAAATACAATAATCCCATTATCTCCGAAAATCCATGCATCACCATTTGAATCTATCAAAGCATCATTGTAATGTTCCTCAGAATCTAAATCAATTTTATACCAAGTACTTTCATAACCCTCCGCAAGATTTGGTGTCAAGAAAANAATTATTATTAAGGTAGAAATTAATACTGTTCTCGATGATTTGGGGATCCTATGCCAAGCAAAGATTCTCTCTTCTCTTAGTAACACATTCACACCCATTAGAATATA
This sequence comes from Methanobacteriota archaeon, assembly GCA_002686525.1. GTDB lineage: Archaea > Thermoplasmatota > Poseidoniia > Poseidoniales > Thalassarchaeaceae > MGIIb-O2. The sequence continues at coordinate 19,430 of NZDA01000020.1, forward strand.
CCCAATTCAAACTTTCCATCTTCCGTAGCATGTAATTTTGGATCCCAGAGTGGGGTAAATGTCAGATTTACATGAACACTTTCTAATCCTGCAGTATTAAGTGCAGCTCTATGTACTGCTGCCATCAATTCAGGAGCAACAGGGCATCCGGGGCTTGTCAAGGTCATGTCAATCTCCGCATGTTTNTTTTCAATTTTAATATCATAGATNAGTCCTAAGTCAATGACTGAGATTTTCATTTCAGGGTCTTCAACTTCTCTTAAAGCATCAAAAACTGCATCTTTATCTATCATGTTAAGTCTCCGANAGTATCTTCGCCTCTGCAATCACTCTATTGAACATATTCAAGAAACCATTTGCTCTATTTGGACTCAANGCTGATTTCANTCCCATTTCTTCCACATATACNGGAGTTAATTTACAAACTTCCTCAGGAGATAATCCATTNACNGCTATAGCGGTAATACTCATCAAGCCTTGAACNATTTGTGCATCNGCNCCAGCTCTTAAAATGAATAGTCCNTCATCATCTTTCGAACAAACAACATGTGCCCTAGATTGACATCCTAATATTTGATTCCCTTCATTCCATTCCGTTTCATGTAACGGGTTTGGATTCTTTTTAGCGTATTCAAAAAGTAATTCATATCTTTCCATTGAATCAAAACAATCNCTGAATTCTTCGACNATATCATCTAAATGACTTGGCCAAAGTGGAGACATGTTACGCCGTAGAGGTTTTTTTTATTGAATGATTGTATCNNTCAAGAAAATCTTTCGCAGATATATTTCAGATGTTCTATGAATCCTTCAACCTCTTCTTGAGTGTTATATATCCAGAAAGATGCTCTGTTTGTAGATGGAACTCCTAGGGCATCCATTAATGGCTGAGCGCAGTGATGACCCGTTCTTACAGCATACCCTCCTTCATCCAACAATAATGCCAAGTCCTGTGATTGTATAGTCTCATGTAGGAAAGAAACCGCTCCTGAGGAATCCTTGTTACTGGGGTCTCCAAATATCTTTATCCCNGGNATTTTTTGCATCTCATTACCTGCAAATGCTGCAATTTGNTGAATATGATNGTGAATATCTTCCATATTGAATTGTTCTAACCANTTTACTGCAGCTCCCCAGCCNATCGCCTCAGCTATTCTTGGAGTTCCTGTTTCAAACATTGCATTCCCCTCTTTATANGTGGAGCCNTCTGTAGTCACTTTCTTTATCATCGATCCTCCAGTCATAAATGGNCCCATCTCCTCTATTCTTTCTGTAGATGTTAGCAGNCATCCTATACCTGTAGGTCCCGCCATTTTATGTGCAGAAATTGCTAAGAAATCTGCCCCTAAATTTAGGAAATCAATCTTTTCATGCGGAGCACCCTGTGCACAATCAATCAANACTTTAGAACCTACTTTTTTACTCATTTTGATTATTTNTTCGATAGGATTTCTAATNCCTAATACATTACTCGTATGTGTTACACACACTAAGGCAGCACCTTCAAGAGCGATTTCAAAAGCTTCCATGTCTAATGTGAAGGTTTCATTATTTATTGGTACATATCTGACTTCCACTCCTTTTTCTTTAGATAGTTCCTGCCAAGGGACAATATCGGCATGATGCTCCATNTCTGTAATGACAATGACATCTCCCTTCTCTAGATTATATTTNGCCCAACCATAGGAAACAAGATTAATCGCTTCTGTTGCTCCACTNGTGTAAATCATATTCTCAGGNTTAGCCCCGAAGAAATTTGAAATTTTCATTCTAGCATCTTCTAANGCAGAACTAGCCTCATCCGCTAATGTGTGATTTGCTCTGTGAGCATTTGAATTATAATTTTCATAAAACTTACTCATNGCATCTATGACACATTTAGGTTTTTGTGATGTTGCTGCATTATCAAAATAGACAAGATTTTTGCCATTTGGTAACACTCTATCCAATATTGGAAAATCAGCTCGAATTGCTTCAATGTCTAACATATNCCCATTTCACCATGTNAGGCGAAAAGATAGTCAGATATGAAATAATGTATTGATTTATGCAAGACATTTATCCCTTTAGACCTCTCTGGGCCACTAATGGTATCGGGAATCGGACAGGATGTAGTCGACTCGCTTGGGAAAAGAGATTTGAATCAGGATGGCAATATTATCAATCTAGCCATAGTTGGAAGTAGTAGATTNTATGATTTTGAAATNTTTGAGGAATTGATTGAAAATTGGGTTGATGAAAATAGTTANCCCGATCTAATAATTGTTGGTGGAGCGAGTGGAGTTGATTACATGGCAGAGCGGTGGGCGGATAATAATTCGATTCCGATTGCAATTTTTTCTGAGGAATGGGATGATCCTAGTCGAACACTTAGAGATAGAGGGCGTTCAGAAGCCCCTAATTCACTAACCAANAAAATACTGAAATCTGCTACTGACATACTTGCAATTCCTTCTTCTACCAGTAAATGGACAAGAATTGTGATTGAAATGGCTAATGAACAAGAAATACCTTTAACAGTATACGAAATTGACTGAAATATTATTCTTCCAACATTTGATTCAATATTTTCAGTAGACCTCTAAGAGTGACTTCACTAATTCCTGATACTTTACAGACTTCGCTTTGAGTCCTTGGTGAATTACTATCTTGGGACGCTTTATACAAAATACAACCTGCTATCCCAGATGGCTTTTTCCCTTGCCAAACCATATTTTCTCCGACTTTATCCCACAAATCTCTGGTATCCCCTAGAACGTAAGGTGGTAATTGTAAGTCTGAATGAAACTTCTCAAAATATTCTTCTGGTCCAGTNATATGGTGTGTATTCATTTTCCTNGCTACTAATCTGATTGTTCTTTTCAGCTCTTTCTCTTCAACTTCAGATACCATATCGAAGGCTTCAGCAATCACATCAATTCTTCTTGGTATTCCTGCCTGTCTTGCTGCGATATATACACATGCAGCTGTAACTCCTCTAATGCTTCTACCCGTAACAATTCCTTCTTTCATAGCATGTCTGTATAAATTTGCTGCTTCCTGTTCAATTTGTTTCGGTAGGTCGCCCTTATCTCTAATGAATTGCATTGCTGTAGTTAAGTTTCTACTTCTGCTATCTCTAGTTTTACTCCTTTGATCTACCCTCTGTCTTCTACGCCATTCTCGTAGATTTTTTCCAGACATTCCGTGTCTTGCTGCAGCACCGGATGTCAAATCNGATNTACTNATTTCTGTAGAAAGGCCCTTGTCTGAAATTGTNAGNGATGTTGGNGCCCCAACTCTACTTCTNTCTTCTCCTCCGGAATGATTAGTCCATTCTGCTCCNGGATCTATCATATTTTCAGCAGCAACGAAACCGCATTCAGAACAAATCGTTTCNCCTCGAACNGTATCGGTATCCCATGAGTTGGAACCACATATCTTNCATTTNCCAGTAATTGCCTCTGTCCCTCTNGCTNTTGAAGGTCTCTTGCTGGTAATTACTTCTNTTTTCCTTGAGTTATTNTTTCTTCCAAGATCTATTTCTACATCTTGGCTATNCTCTCTACTNCTCATCTNNTCAACCTCCGGTTGTATAGTCTTNCNGNCTGTATATAAACCNCTNCATTTTTTATGTCATGATCTATATTNTTGAGATTCTTTTGCTGTTCTTCCAAGCGCCACCTTCTTGCACCTATTCCTTNTNGACAGGTGNATGAGTGACGGTNATCTNGTGAGNACAGCGCTNTATGAGAANCATTTANAGGCNGGTGCGAATATTGTNGATTTNCATGGTTTCGAACTTCCAATTTGGTATTCNTCAATTCAAGAAGAACATACTTCTTGNCGGTCTGANTCCGGTCTTTTTGACGTTTCACATATGGGATTCTTTGAATTTGAAGGGTCTGATGTCCTTTCATGGTTAAGTTCAATAGGAACTCAACAGTTTATTAATTTCGCAACTGGTAAATGTGGTTATACGCATTTCCTAGACAGCAATGGTCACATTATTGATGATATGATTTTTGCTGTAAATTCGGAGAGAAGCGTATATGGTGTCCCTAATGCTTCCATGATTTCTACAATGTGGGATTGGTTTAATTCCAAGCTTCCTAGTGATGGTTCAGTTAAAATTAATGATTTATCTAGTGAAACTAGTATTATTGCCTTACAGGGTCCGGAATCAATGAATATTCTGGAAAAAGTATTGGGTAGAGAAAATATAGTGTCTAGATTTTCTTGTCAGGACATTATTGAAAATAATTTGGGAATTGACGGATGGATTCAAGGTACCGGATACACCGGTGAAAGAGGAGTTGAAATTTTTGTTCCTAATGAAGATGCTTCTAAGTTGTGGAATTCCCTGATTGAAAATGGTGCAACACCAGTCGGATTAGGGGCCAGAGATACATTAAGGTTGGAGAAAGGATATCTCCTTTCAGGTCAAGATTTTCTCTGGCCTGGCTTAGGTATAAGCCCAGAAATTGATATCCCTGAGGGTTTTCTTTCACGAAATTCAACTGAAACAAATGTTCCATTTGGATTGAACCTAGAACATGAATTTATTGGCAAGGATTTCGTAGTCAAATCTATAGATTCTAATGTTAAATGGCGTGGATTAGTATGTCAAGAAAAAGGACCTAAACCTAGGCCGGGACATGCAGTTTTTGATGGCCCTGAAGAATCAGCTAATAAGTTAGGCTATGTGACCAGCGGTGGCCCTTCTCCTAGTCTGAATAATACTGGTATTGCTATGGGTTACCTTGAGGGAGTTTCATTAGGGCAAGAAGTTTGGATTCAAGCAAGCTCAAGAAGGAGAGTTAAGTCGATTATTGTGACTACTCCTTTCATTTAATTCATCAATTTACTCTAGTTGCGACGGGGTAAATATCATGTCTGTTTCCCTCTACGCATATGCATGGCTATATCTGATAAGTTAGTAGCGGCTGCTATGAAAAATCTTGAAAAACTATTGATAAGTAAGGGCCTCAATGCAGAGGGAATGATTTCAAAGTTTGATTTTGATGGCGATGGACAGATAAATATTGATGAATTTGACAACGGTTTAGCAGAACTTACAGGTAGCCGAGCCCCTCGATCTTACTTACAGCCTATTTTTTCAGCTATTGATCAAGACGGTAGTGGGAAATTATCTTCTAACGAATTAATGGCTCTATTAGGAATTGAGAATGAAACTGTAGATAGTTCATCGTCTTTAATTATCTCTGATCATGTGAATGAGAAATATAATGGAGAATATCGAATTCAATCAAGTCAAATTAATGGTAAAGATTGGTACCTGAATTCAAATAATTGTAGGCTGTATTTCTATAATGCAAATGATGGGGGTGCCCCTTCGTGGAGTTTAGATGATAGAGATCAAGATGGTTCAAATGACTGGTATGCTGGTGGTTGGACTAGAGTTCCAGCCGATGGTAATATTCCTGTAGGGACACGTCGTTTTGTTGGAGCTGGAAAAATAACTATTTCAGCAGTT
>NZDA01000005.1 GCA_002686525.1 Methanobacteriota archaeon
ACTCAACTTTCTTAAATTCAGCAACTTTTTCCTCTGCCTCAAGATGAATATCCATTGTTCCAGCGATGGCTCGAACTGAACCACTTCCCGCACCATACTTCCTTGTAGCAGAAATCATAGCATCGATAACTTTTGGATGATTAGTTAGATTAAGATAATTATTTGCAGACAACATTATTGTTTCTTTACCATCGATAATACATCGTGCGTCATTAGAAGTTTCTAGAGTCGGTGGATTCCAATCAAGGCCCTGCTTTTTAATCTCCTCATAACGCAACGACATCCAAGAAGTGTCTACTGCCATGAACAAGCCAAACAGTAGGGGTTCATTGCTGCTTCTGTCATAAGATTACAATAATCACTAATCGACGAGTTAAAGATTAGTACCCATACGGATATTCAAATGACTTCAGGAGTGATTGTTACAATATTGGGTACTGCTCAAGATGGAGGTATACCACAAGCGGGCTGCTCTTGTAACAGATGTAAAGATGCACATAACGATTTAAAAATGAGAAAATTCCCAGTTTCTCTCGGAATTCAAGGAAATGATGGATCGAAGCACATTATTGAAGTTACAAAGAATCTATCCGAACAATTAATGTTCTGGACTCCAGAACATAATGACATATTCATACCTGAAACTGTCTCTGTAACACATCTACATTTGGGACATATTGAAGGAATGGGACAATTTGGAAAACCAGTGATGGGATTAAAGGATCTAGACGTTTATCTTACTCAAAGTAACAAAGATATTATTGATAATAGAAGCGATACTAAGTTAATGATTGAAGAAGGTAATATTATCACCCATTCAGTGGAATTTGGCAAGTCCTTTGAACCTAAAGAAGGATGTGGCTTCTCTCTTGAGTTCATTCCAATACCCCACAGAAGCGAGTTAGGCGACACAGCTGGAATACTAATCAAAGGAAAAAAGAGAAAAATTCTTTTCTTACCCGATCAAGATTCATGGAATGAAACTCTAAATTACTATTCGAAAAAAAATATTAGAGAATTTCTGAAGATGTTAGAAATTGATGAAGCTTTTGTTGATGGGACATTTTGGAGTATGGATGAATTACCGGGTAGAGATATTAAGAAAATACCGCACCCAACAATAGAGGAAACAATCGAACGATTGGGTGCAAAAAGAAATGAGGATCCCAATATTTCATTCCTACACTTAAATCATTCAAATCCAGTCAACGATATAGATTCTGCACAAAGAAAAATTATTGAAAATAATGGATGGAAAATCTCTAAGAGAGGAGATGAATTTGAGATATAGGATATTCTAAAGAAAATCCTCTTGAATAAACAATTAGGCGCAGAGCCATGCGTCTATCTGGGAAAGTGTCGAGTGGACTTGGCAGAGCACATGTATTCATGGCTCAACCTCATTACCAAGAACAATTCAAGAAAGTTCTCGAAGTTGGTGCTTGGCCAGGCACCTTAAATCTCGATATGAACAAATCTAGCCTATCCGATTACCAAAATTTAAGAATTTTATCTGGTCTAGATGAGGGAGATGTTTCATTAAATCACATACCTTTGAGAATCAAAGGTTTTGAGAGAGATGGTAGATCTTTTGGAGGAGCAACAGCATTTACTGGAAGAATTTCCTCAGATAATGAAAATTGGATAGATTGCGCAATCCTAATTCCAGACTTGACAAGACATACCGAAACAGCAGAAGTAATCTCAGGCTCATTCTTGAGAGAATCTCTACCCTGTAAAGATGGAGACAAATTAGAAATTATTCTTGATTAAGGGAACTTTCCCAGTCTTTCTCTAGAAATAATCCGATCTCTAATTTAGCCATTGATAACCATCTCTTGAATTTGTGCTTTTTTTCCGGAGGATGAGAGAAATCTTCTGTATCGGGTTCGCTATCTAAACCCATTTTACTTGAGTTTTCATGTTCAATAGACCAAAGAATCAGACCATTTGATGGTGCTCTACCTAAGTCGGCCGTGATTTCAGGATTTTCTAATGCAGATTTGAATGTGTCAAAACCAATTCTACCTGTAGATACACCAGTTATTGCTGCAGCAAGCCTCCTAACTTGATTCCATAAAAAAGCCTCTGAGCATATGAAGAGACCAATAATTCTCCCATCTGAAGAATACCAAGGCCTGCAGTAATCAATTGTTCTAATCGGGTTTTTATCCTCTTCTAATTTACAGAAATTTGTAAAATTATGTGTCCCAATAATTAGATCACATGCCTTGCTAAATAATTCTTCGTCAATTCCAGATGACCATTCTTCGATTAATTCTGTTCTGTATAAATACGTCCTATTCTTAGCAGCTCTACTTCTAACATTTGAATCAACTTTAACTAAATCCCATGCACATAAACCTTCGGGAAATCTATTATTCAGAACTTTGAGTATGGTTTTTTTCTCTACATCATTCCAAACAGTAATTGGGATATCTATGCAAGCAAGATTCATCCTTACACTAACCCCTGCATCGGTTCTACTTGACATTTCTAGACATCCATCAGTCCACCAACTTACCTTTCTAAGAGCAGTCTCTATTGCCTTTTGAACAGTGGGAACATCTGGTTGGATTTGAGAACCATGGAAGTGACTACCGTGGTAACCAAAAGCGACCATTACACGGCCGCGAGTCAATTGGGATCACTCCAATTATTCCTCTGTAGAGAGATATTCCATTGCCTCTTCGACCGAAGAGAAACCCAAACCTAGAATTGCAAATTCAATGGCAACAGGGATAAATTGTCTAGCAAATTGCTCACTACGATCATAACCAACTTTAACATCGATTGAATCAATTAACTGCTTGGCCGCTTCATAGAGATGGAATGAAACATCGACATCTTCTATCTTTTTACCTAATTCAATCAATTTTTTGTATTCCCTAACTGCCATTGGTACTCGATCGAACTCAACTAGAGCATTAGCGAAAGCGGCTTGATATTCCGCATTATCTGGTTCTAAACCAGCTGCTTTTCTTAGATAGGATTGGACTTTTCCTTCATTGATTCTATCATTTCCCTTTTCATCAAAATTACCATTCTCTTGAATTTCAAACATTGCAGCTTCAGCCCATCCATGATATCCAGCAGGATCTTTAGGATTTTCATTTACATGATTTTCGAATATTTCCATGGCACCCATGAAATCTCCTTTAGTAATGTGTTGCGCTGCAATTGTAATGATATCTTCTTCGGACATGTGAATCCCTCTAATGTTCTCTCAAAACCTTTTCATTAATAACAATGCGGAAAGTTAAATTTCTATTTCACCATTATTATTATCAATTATTTCATCTGCTAATTGGTAAACTAACATTGGATTTTTGATCCCAAAAAAACATTCGGAAGGTTTCAATATCAACTCTTTCCTCTGTCTTTTATACGAAATTAATAACTTCAAAATGTAGAAAAACTTCTGTAGTCCGTTCCTTTCAATATTTGAATTAGATTTGGCCTCTAAGTTTTTCTCGGTAATCAACAATAAATTTCCATAACCAAGCATTTTACCGAAAAAAGACATCTGAGTTTTGAGATTTACAATTTCATCTATTGTGATAATTGTATATGAATTATAGAAAAATATTTTTCTTTTAAGATAAATATTCTTATCAGTAACCAAATATGAGTAAGAAAGTTGAGAAATTACAGAATAAATCAGAAATATAGATGAATTAATTATTCCTAAACCTAAAAACCAGGTATCGAGCCATTCTGGTATATTCAAACCATTTTCTCCAATCAATAGTAAAAACCAATCAATTATATTTGTGATAAACCATATTGAAGGAATTATGCCTACAATAATTAAAAAAAGAGAAATTTTCACATTAGATGTGGAGATATTAAGAAAATGATTAATTCTCGCTATAATTAACATGACAAAGACAAATGCAAAAACATCAACAAGATCGAATAATTGATCCATAAAACGTAGAAAAATATAGAGAAAGCCTTCTCTTCCTTCAGCATAAACAGTAGTTGCAACACGATAGAAGATAAAATGAATAGAAAAAATAATTATTGCTAAAATATATCTCGGCGTGTATGAAAAAGATGTAGGTGAACCAAACCAAATCGGAATCTCTTCGTCTCCAATAGAAGAAAATTTCTTTCTGATCAATTCCTCATTAATTGAATCTCTTGATTCGGATAAAAGTTCACTCAATTTTATCACCCATTAATGAAGTAGTCCCCAGGAATGTTCTGCATTACCGTGTATCCAAGAATAATCATTTTTTGTTCGAAGACCCTGTTCATCAGAAATCGANATTCTCAATAATTCAAGAGGATATTCATTGTANGTAAGGTGNCTAACCATTCCAGCNCGAGTTGGTTGATCGAAGGTCCATTTAGCACGGGATGCTGCTCTAACTTCNAGAGAAATTTTCGTTGTTTCATTCCACAAACGAACTCTAAACTTAGGTAANTTATTACCATCATTNTCNGTCAGAATTTCTTCGTTAACNGGTTCAATTAANTCTACTTCACAGTTCTTAAATTCTTCAGTTTTNTCTCTATTTGCNTCATGNAAGATTCCAGAACCAATCTTTGGATTTCTAAANATATCTCTCAATTTCCAAGGCTTATCATCCATATTTAANCATGAGAANGATAAATGTGGCATGAACCAATCTAANTAAGAACCATCGTCAAAGTGTAACATTCCCCAAAACCATGGNNAAGTNGGTGCCTGAACNCTGACTTTTTGGAAGTATCCAGTTCCTTCGAAATCTTCATTATCAATTTTAATTGANGCTTTAGTTCCTTGAATTCTAAGAATATCATAACCCATGTCAGAAAAGAAAACATTATTCTTGTATGTCAANTTACTCGGTGGNCCCCACCATGGTGTTAATTCTGCTTTGAATGATTTAGGNGCNCCTTTTTTCTGTGCAGCTTCACTACTAGTTANATTAAGCCAAAATTTCTTATTTCCTTTCGTTAAGCCAAGTGATANGTCATCATCAACCAANGGAATTACTGCACCTGAACCTTCACCATTTCCCTCAATTGGCCATAAGGGATGTTTATCATCGAGAGAGAACATTTTACATTCTTTCATCAACAATGGTTCATGCATTTCTTTACCATCATACCACCAAGAACAAACCATTCCTGGGACTACATGCCCTCTATTTTCATCAACTCTCATCCTTGAGCCAGGTTTCCACCAATGATCATTTACTCTAATGGCTGGAGTCTCTTTTGAAGACCATAAAACCATCAATTGTCTGGAACGTGATGGATTATCCGGGTCAGGGATGAACAATATGACCCACCACCACCACCAAGACAACCTAGGTAGTGGAGGCATTATATCTAAACGCCATAATGAAGAATAATCACCAGAAAATCTAGCCAAATCATCTTCCATGAATAATCACATTATTTCCTTATTTCTAAATATCAACTGACCTATCAAAATCATCCCCATGCTAAATGTTAGTATGAAAACTACGCTTATTATAGATGCTATGAATGGACTTCCAGTACCTAAAGTATGAACAGGAGGGTGCCAGAAAAAAGAAATTCCAGTTTCCAAACCAAATGCATCAGCCTGTTCCTGTATCAAAGGAGTATCACTCCAAGCAATCATCACTACAGCATCGATTAACTGTATGGCCCAATGAGAAATTGATAGCATAGTAATATCGGACTCAGGTATAGTAATTGTGAATAAACCCATTAGGAATTCCCATACTCCAAACAATATACAGAGATATACGCCATATTTTGGCAAGACTAATCCAACAGTGTTGAATACTGATCCGTATGCAGTTAGGACAAGTATTGTAGAAAATGCAATACCAATCCATACCGGATAATCTGAAAGACGAATGAATGAGTTTCCTGGACCAATTATCGATGTAATAAATGCAATTATTAGAGTTAATATCAAAGTGTAAGAAACAACTATAGCTAAATATCCTAATAATCGATACAGAATAAACTCTCCACGATGAATTGGTTTGGAAAGAAGATAGTGAAGGGTTCCATTTTCTGATTCATCTCTTACAAGACCCAAGGCTAGGAATAATGGTACAAATAATCCGATAATCATTACAAATGCTATTTTTCCAGTTCCAATAATGAAGGTCCTATGACTGGATTCACCAATATGTTTAGAGTCATCAGGATCTTCATCTACATTATTATCAGCTCTAATACTAACGAGATTGCCATTCGAATCAAACGTCCATTGAACATCACAATAAATTCCATTTCTGTTACTATCATTTGGACTACTGTCAACGACATACTCTTCTTTCAAACAGTCACCATCATCGTCAAATCCTTGAGAACTTGAGACACGATTTTTGTCCCAATTAATATCATCTTCGTCGATGTACTTTGATTTAGGATGTTTTTCAACAAAAAATGGCTCTGTAAGATAACCCCATTCTGTGTTCCACCCTGGCTCTACAAAAAAGTCCCCTTCACCTATGAATATCGCTCCAAACATGATATAAGTACCATTCTCAAAAAGGCAATAATTCCTGTCTAAATTAAATCTTCCACTTGAAAATGGATCGCTTCCCAAACCTTCTTCCTCACAAATGTATTCTTCTGAACTCCAATCAATCCAACTGTCACTCCATGAAAATGGATTCTCAGCCTCTACATCAATCCACGTAGGAGTGAAATAACCCCAAGCATAAACCCAAGTATGGTTTCCATAGTGATTTCTAGGTTGATCATTCCAATCAATATCTCCTTGATAGATATATTCGGATGATCCAGGGAAATTTGAGTCGTCGTAGTCGCTAGTTCCATAGATTAATTCCTGCCCTAAGGGGTATCCATCATTATCCCAATCTTGACTATCTCCATCGTTATCGTATGGTTCGAAGTCATCCCTGATTGAGTCGACATAGAATATTAGCAGTAGAGAGATAAGTAGTACACCTACTCCTAAGACTACCCAAGTTGAGATTCTATTCCGAAGTTGCCTAATCGTTAATTCAGTAATTGCGCCTGCCTTTCTATCAAGTTGAGTCCAAACAGTTGTTGAAAGATTCCTTCCCTGTTTATCTATCTCTTCCATAAATTAGCCTCCAATCAAATATCCTAGCAGAGAATCCAAATTGTCATCAGGATTATCTATCCTCGAAACCTTAACTTTTGATTCAACAATTACCCGTGGTAAAACTGAATGTGCTGCTGATAAATCGTTAGTTTGTATCTCTAGTTTCCCTTCCTCCGGGAATCTAACACCATAAATTGGATCTTCACTGATAAAGGCATTTGCTAATTTCCTTGGTTCTTCAGTTGTAATCATTATTCTATGAGGATGTTTATCTAACAAGTCTCTAATTGCATAAATATTACCTAATGCTAGTAATCTTCCATTGTGTAAAATGACGATTTGTTCTGTTATTCTCTCTATTTCTTCGAGAATATGACTAGAAACAAGAACTGTTTTTCCCTGATTTCCTAGTTCCTTAATTACATTCATGATACTAGTTCTTGCAATGGGGTCGCAACCATGAAGGGGTTCGTCTAAAATAATTAAATCAGGATCATGAACTAAAGCATGTGCTATCTTAACTCTCTGCCTCATTCCTTTACTGTATTTTCCAATTTCTTTATGTCGAACATCATGAAGTCCTACAAAATCCAGAACATGTTCTGCCCTAGAATTTGCTTCATCTCTGGTCATTCCATGAAGTCTAGCTAATGTAGCAACAAAATCTTGACCTGTCATCCAGTCGTATAACCTCTCAGATTCACTTACGTAACCTATTCTTCTATACGGAGATGTATCGGTCCAGGGGTCAATTCCAAATAATTTTACGCTACCTTGACTTGGTTTGATTCTTCCCATTAACAATTTAAAAAGAGTTGATTTACCTGCACCATTAGGTCCCAAAATTCCAGTCACTCCTCCTTCAATTGCTAGAGATACATCATTAACTCCAATTACTTGTCCGTACCATTTAGATACATTCTCAACAAGTACTGATGGAACATTATTGTCTGTACTCATTCTCTTGTCACCTCCAACGAACTAACTCTAGAAACGAGTACTAAAATTGATACCAAATTCATGACTATTAACGAGATAATTGAAAGAGATAATGAGTGAGAGTAATTCAATTCTAAACCTAGCATCCATTGTCCAAAATGAGCAAGGCAGTCATACGGACTTAAGATGTATAGTATTGAGGTTTCAAATTGAAGATCTATCAACAATGCAGTCAATTTAGTTCCATAAATTATACTTAGGAATGCAATGGCAGAGAAAAAACGACTCTGACTAATACTTGATAGTGCAAGTCCTATCGAGGTATACGTAATTACTAAGATTATACTACATAGCAAACCAGCTAAAAACATGGGCAATGTATCAAGTAAAAATGCCCATCCTTCACCTTTGAAAATTATAGCTAAAGTGTAATATGACATATATGAAAAAATAATAACAAATCCTAGGACTACTGCTACACTGAGATATTTCATCATTGTATAATCTACTCTGGTTACGGGTCTAGAAAAATAAATTGCACTGGTTCCATTTCTTCTATCATCTGATATCATACCACCAACCACAAGTGCAGTCAATAGTGGCCAATAACAAAGATTTCTTGGGAAATAACCCAGTACCTGACCCCAAAGATTACTTCGATTAACCCCCCACATTTTGTCAATAAAACCATCAGGCCCAGTTCCAAATAAAGATGAAAAGAATAACATTGCTATTGGCGAAATTGCTCCAATAAAAATTACGAGAATTGTCAGTCTAACAAATGGATTGTAACTACGGTGTCCTTTAGACCTAAACAACCCGAAAACATGATGTCTGAAGATTGCATAATTCCTGACCCATCTGGGCCCGAAATCACCTTCCCATGGGCGATAATTTTGCTCGAAAATTGCACCCACAGAAGCCTCCCTTTTAGCCGTGATAGCGAATAAATCTTCATCACCATCATCTGAACCATAGGCAGCTTCCATTCGAGTTTGACCACCGTCTAAGTCAATCAAGTCATCACTCATGATTAACTCCTCCAGTGTGTTCAGAGGTCATCAAATCGGATGTTGTTTTAACCTCAGCTCCTAACTTATCCATAATCAATAGGAAAATATCTTCTAAATCTGGCTCATATTCACCCATCCTACGGACTTGGACGCCACTCTCTACTGCACATTCTAGGATGACTGAGATTGTATCTTCTGATTCAACTTTAATCCTAATAATTCTACCTAATCGACGAACAGATAATCCACGAGACTTCAATGACTCTTCCATTCTTGAAGAACCTCCCCAAACTGAAATTTCTATTTCTTCATCAACCTGTCTTGCCAATTCTTCAATTCTACTATGTACAACAATTTTACCTTTGTAAATCATTACAATACTGTCACAGACTTCTTGAATATCGTCCATTACATGACCGCTCATTAATACTGTCCTATCTCCTTGTTCTACAGTATTTCTCAAGGTTTGTAACATGAACTCTCTAGAACGTTGATCGAGTCCATTGGTCGGCTCATCGCAAATTAATATTTCAGGGTCATGAATTAATGCGCAGGCCAGTTTAGCTGCCTGTTTCATTCCGGTACTGAATGTTCCAATTTTTCGATATCTTTGGTCTTTAAGCCCGACATATTCCAGTACTTCATGGGCTCTTTGAGTTGCATGAGCGGGATTCATACCAATTAATTCTCCAGAATAACGCACTTGATCTAAAGCTGTCAACTCAGGATCCAAAGAATCATATTCAGGCATGTACCCTATCTTTGAGCGAATCAAGTCTCCTTGAGTTTTAATATCATATCCCAACACTTTTCCTTGACCTGATGTAGTTGTAATTAGACCCAAAATACATTTGAAAAATGTGGATTTTCCTGCACCGTTGGGACCTAAAATTCCTATAGCTCCAGACTCTAATTTAAGATTGAGACCTTCGAGAGCAACATGAGGACCGTACATTTTGACTAAGTCAACAGTCTCAATGACTAATTTATTTGAAGCCACGAAAGCTGTAGAATCAAAGATATCAGTCATGAAATCACCGACGCACTGCGAGTGTCATAACTTCGTTATTAATCACGTTCTTGAATTAATCCCCTACAAGACCTGATTATTTCATTACTTTTTTAGCGCCCCATCACGTACTCTTACAGCAATACCTTTCGTTAAGAATGCCATTTCTCTAGCTGTTGTTATTGGAATACCATGAGCGATTAATTCTCCTTTCGAGTCTACTACAAGACATGGTTGCCCTGGTATTAAATGCGGATCTGCACCTAATACATATCCTTGCATTACGTTTTTCCCTTGACCTACAAATGGTATCGCATCATCCACTATCATTACCTTAGCAATACCAGGATGATCAATTTCTTGACCCTCGAAATTAGTACCAAAATAATCTGGGGGACCTGGGTAGTAATCGTTGAGTAATCTAGCACCGTTTATTGTTAGAGAGATACCGCCATCTTTCAATCTTGGAGATAAAATATGCAAGCCATCAGAATAAATGTTAACCATTCTTTTTGTTTTAGACATTCGAGTAGTCATATTGGATGTTAACTTGCAACCAAAATCCGGAGAAAGACCGTTCAAGACAGACAATTTGTCAACTATTGAACATCTATCTATCCAATCTTTAATCTGTTTAAATTTATCATCTTCTTCTAAATTTTGNTCTGGAGTNATTCTGATAAATGGAATATTTGATAAATCNAATTCAAATAATTCTTCAATAATTTCATCTTCATCCANTGGAGAATCCCATATTTCATCGGAACCATCTATATGACACCANGGAGAAACATCNTCCAAACTATAAGGAATTAGACCNATTGGTGTGGAAATTAAAATTATTGACTCTGGAANATCTTCAAGAAGTGAAATCACAGTGNTAGACGCACTATCCCTCCATGGGGGGCTCAAACCCTCAATGATTACAACTCTTTTAGGATCATTTTCAGAGCCATNCCACCAAGAACCTGGTTTCCTCCATCTCAGAGCAAGTAAAGATTTGAGATGAAGGATATGAGGCCTGTCCTCAATATCATCGACCAAATTTTCACCTCCTTTTCTTACAGGATTAGTAGAAGAAATTATTCTTAATGACGATACTCCAACAGGTCCTTCATCAGGATCTTCTAATTGATCTAAAACCCAAAGGAATGCTTCTCTCAATTGAGCCGAGGAATGACTTCTCTCTTCTGCTAACTGCCAGATTTTACCATTTCTGATAGCTTCACGACATTTTGCTAATTCTGTTTGAGTGATTTCTAAGTTATGCCTCGCAATTACTTTCTCGCGTTCTTTATTTCCTAATGACCTAACTTCATCAGGAGTCCAATTAAATAACTCAGAAGAGGTGCAAGGCCATTCATTTATCTCTTCTAAACGAATTGTTCCCGTCGGTGTCAATAATCGGTTCCCTCGTGCAAATAATGCATAAGCTGCAGAATCAAAAATATCCACTCCTAAAGCAATTGATAGAGGAAACAAAAGAGGATGACCGCATCCAAAAAGATGTATTGGTCTATTTGGAGGCAAGGTAGATTTTGCTGATAACAAAATCCGGAATAAATCCGTATATCTTTGATTTTCCATTAAAGGTACAATACCGCCAATTGGATGAATAGTAAATCCTCTGCTGGAATCATCAATATTACCCATTAATTTCCCGGCTAAAGCCCTTAAATCATCATGGAGACCTCCTTGGATTGGACCATTCAACAGTAAATCATCACCTGCTAATTGTAATGATATTGGGGCTCTTTCTGCCGTGATTTCTACAGCTGATTCAATTTCTTCGCGACTCATTTCGGGTCTACCGAATACATCCAACATAGTACCTACATCAACACCAATTTCTCTCTGAAAATTGATTATTTCTTCAACTCCAACTTCCACATCACCATAAACATATGACTGAAATGTCCCTGAATCTGTTACAATGACACCTGGAAAATCAATTAATTCATGTACACCTTTTTCTAAAGCAGATTGATTCAACTCTTCATGTTTCCAGATGACATAAGAATTTGTAATTAATCCCTCAACTCGGTATTTTTCCCACATTTCTCTCGGTTCAATTGTTCTTATGTTAGGGTTCACCACCGGTAGCAACATGGGAGTATTAAGTAAACCATGATTAGTATGTAAACGTCCAATTCGGGCGGCACCATCTCTTTGTAAAATTTCAAACTTGCCCAAGTCTTGAGGACGGCAAGGTTCAGGATTAGGTCGCGTATTCACAGCACGACTGGAACAACTATCAGTCATCAATCCTCGCTTACACGAGAGATGACATTAAGTCTCACAACTCCTTCATTGAGTTCAAGAGAAACATAATCTCCAGTATTTACTGCCAATGTTGGATTCGTGTTGAAATCATGTGCGTAAGGAACATCTAACAGAGATGCGGCAGGCAATGTAAGCGGGCATACATCACAATTAACTATTGCTTTGGGGCCTTTATTTGTGTAAATTAATCCCATCAATACAAATGGGGCCACCGTAGATCCTGAACCTTTTGGGTAAATCAGGACGGTATCTTCTATTGCCATGCCATCTAGAGGATGACCTTTCTCTTCAATAACACCAGTATCTCTATTGACATATCCAAGATAGGTAATCGGGACGTCAGTAACCAAAGCTTTTCCTTCTATCGACCATTGCTTTTGACTAGGTAAACTTCTACCTAAAAGGTTCAATTCTCCATCCACATGTACCTTATTGGAAATCATCGGCTTAATGTTGACTGAATCTAATGTAGGCCTTGAAGAACTAATCAAATTTGGATTGAAAGCATGTTCAACACAGTCAGAAATAGTTGATACACTAGTAGGCATTTTATTAAGACCTGAGGTTAGATAATGTTCTGCCTTTAATGAATTTGTTAGTATGTGATTATACATATTCCTGTTATATGGGGTGACTTCAGGACAAGTATCTTTCAAAACCAAGGCACCTGCTTCTTCCAATAAGTCCACGGTACCATCTGATTGTAATATTTCGTAATTATGCCCACTAGTGAAAATCCAAAGACGTTTATCAGGAATTGATAGCCCATTTTCCATCTTTGAACGAACATAAGATGCTGTAGTCCTTACTTCACCTACACTAGCTTGTGGACAGCCAATTACTACAAGATCAATGATTCCAGTTGGTGCCAATTCTTGATATCTTATTTTCAGATCATTTTCAGTAAAAATTAATTCTCCTTCATAATTTTCTGTAACAGGTGGAGGATTAGTATGTCCATCGGCCCAGAGCATTGGGCATCCATAATTTGCTGCTGCTGCTGTCAGGGCCTTTTTCATTTCGAAACTAGCGTTTTCGGGAAGACCGGAAATATGGGGCATCATACCCCAAGGTAATTTCCATTCAGGCCTTATCTGTTTTCCAATCCAATCCCCCAGAATACTCCAATCTGAAATATTTTCCATTTTTGATTCTACTATAACATGGATATTTGGTTTCCGATTGTCTTCAATGTGTAGGCCCCAAAGAGGTGCCCAACCTGTCAATGCTGTTGCCAAGGCAGATAATCCTGATTCTCTATTTGTAATTAATGAGGTATATGAATTAGAAAAACAAACAGCGTTAGACTCAGCCCAAGAACCTATGCCCTCAGTTGAATCGATTCCTCTATCATAAGGTGTACAAGATAAGGTCGCTTCTATTCCTAGATTATTGTAAGCTTCAATTATGTCAAATTGAAATTTAAGAAAATCTGGATAATCAATACCCATTTCTTCCATCTTTTCTCTATCACAACCTGCTGAATTTAGAGTTGTAGGAATCGAAACTTTGCCTTTATCGTCTCCAGATAAATCTGCGAGAAAACGACGAAGTCCATGTCCACCAGTAATCACACTTACTCCTGAAACATGAGAGTTATCACAACGAACAAATTCATCAGCCCCAGCACTGGATGCTAAATCTATGACAAGTCTTGCTGCTTTCTGTTTAGTTGTACCATGTTCTCCAGCAAGCATTGACATTAACTCGCTTGGTACATTCATGATTAGTCGGCAGCACAGGGACTCAATAAATCATAAAGGTAAAATTAAGAAAATAATCAACTTCTCTGTCTTTGGGCCTCTATAGCGACAAAACTTAATGGAGCTTGTAAATTAAAGGAAGGTACAAAACCAGACATAGGAATTCTAATTATTTCATCTGATTGTTTCAATATTTGTTCGGGTATACCATTTTTTTCTCCACCTACAACTAAAATTACATTTCCTTTCATATCAATTTCCCACGGTGCAGATTCACCAATATCTTCCACAGAGATAATCCTGAAGCCATAATCTTTAGCCATTAATATTGATTCGATTCCTGAGGTCCAGAAGACAGGTAAGAACCTATGGGACTTCATTGATGCACGTTTTGCAGCACTTCTTTCTTGATTATTTAGTTCGGCATCGATGATTACAGCGTCTGCTCCTGAAACTTCTGCTGTTCTTATACAAAAACCAATGTTAACGGGATAAGAAGCACCTGCAAGTAACCAAATTAATCCTCCTTTGGATAGAACCTCATGAATTGATGCATCGGGGTTTCTACCGACTAAACATAGAACGTCGGGAGTACCATTTGTATTATTTTTAGACATTCGCCATAAGTCATTTTCTGAACCATAAACAACTTTAATCTGCAATTTTTCAGCATGATCTAATATCTCACTAATTTGTGCTGATTGAATATCTCTCTTAATTAATATCAAACTAATTTCCTCACCATCTTCTATAGATTTTAGGACCATTTCATAACCACATCTCTGCATGCTCATGATAATCCCTCTGAAACTGTTTCTTCTGAATAACTTATTTCTTTAATAGGCATTAAAATTTCATTTCTCCTGAGAAATGGCAATGTAGTAGGAGGGTCATATACTGCTAGAATATAACTTCCATTCGATTGAAGGTTTCTTTTCATTAATGATTGGCCTAATTTTAAAGCTATTTTGTTTACTTTCTTAGAACCATAAAAACCAGAGAATTTTTTCACAGCTACTAATCTTTCAGGAATCTTTACTAAATTTATATTTTTNTTATTGGGTTCTGGTAAATTGGTAAAGCTATATTCGGAAGGCATGGTAAATGCCATATTTGTAGTTGATTCATCATTCCACATTTCAACGGGGGAAGTCATTGCAATTTTTTGATTAGATTGGTTATTTCCGAATATGTAGCCTGCTATGATTCTGAAATTGCTCGAAGAACTGGATTTGTCGCCTAATTCTCTTGTAACTCGGGCTTGAATAACTTCATTGTAAAGACGAATTTCAAAATCATGATAATCATGAATCAATCGATACTTGGGCTCTTCTAAAGTATCGGCCATGTGATATGCAAGAAGTATTCCGTAATGGTATTTTGTAAAAATAATTTACAATATAATGAATTAGAATTGATTAAAACTGAACATGATAATTATTCTTGTTCAGAACCAAGTTTAGAATCGATACTTCGCAATAAATCTCTAATTTCAACAAATACATCTTCTGAACTTAGATTTGAATTATTGGCCATTGGGTTGGAGACTAAAGAATCTCTCTGCTCTAATACTAAATCACGAAATTGTTCAGAATTTTTTACTCCTGTCAAAATAAATGGAGCGGCTCCCGCGGTTTCAAATTGCATTCTAACNACACCAAATGCGTTGAGAATTGGCCCCTCATGGATTGAAACGTCTGTTAGTTTATCTAGAGGTATGTTCTGCTGTTTCTTGAAAAGCCACCCTACACGCATATTCACAGAGCGATCTGTTAGAGCAGCCGACATATGTTCNTACTGTTTTTGATGAATAATCCATCCAAATGGTAGCCAGAATATCATAAGAGGTATTCCAATNACTGATGAAAGGAGCGTTAAGTTNGNAGTCATCCACCAATANATAATAATTTTTCTATCAAATTCTACTGCCATTTTATGACCGCTATCAGCATATCCAGTTGGCGATTCCATAAATGAATGTAGAATCATTTGTTCATTAACTTAACGATTAAACTTGAAAATAGGAATAGGATTCATTTTATGCGAATTCATTTGATTAAAATGCAAATATATTCTCATTACTTCTGCTTGTCTTTCATTGAGTTCATTCTCTGAAGAGGGATTTTCAATTTCATTCATCGCCCACTCTAATTCTTCGTATGTAGCTCCTATCTGATCTTCATCAGTTCTCCCATCATTCCAAAGTCCATCAGTTGGAGGAGCATCTTGAATGGATTGAATTATCTGTAAGGATTCCGCTAACAAGTATACTTCAGATTTGTAAAGATCAGCAATAGGTGAAATATCTACTCCACCATCTCCATATTTTGTGTAGAATCCNACTCCAAAGTCTTCTACTTTATTTCCTGTACCAACAACTATACCATTATTAGAGCCTGCTAAAGCATACAATGTTGACATNCTTAGTCTAGCCCTTGAATTGGCCATAGCAAGTTCTGACACATTATGATCAATTAGTTTTGAATGAAATTTATCGTATGTTTCTGATAAGTCAATNATATGTCCTTCGACATTGTCCCAATTTTTTTTCAACCATTCAATATGTTGATTTGAAAGATTATATTGAGAAGTTGCCTGTTTAATTGGCATGTTAATTACTATCGTCCTNAATCCTGTTTTGGCACAAAGAGTTGAGGTCACTGCAGAATCGATACCTCCTGAGACACCTACAACCAAAGTAGAAATATCATTTTCTTTTGCATAATTCAAAATCCAACTAGATATTTCATCTGCTAAAACATTCCAATTAAACATATTCATTCCCTCCTAATGACAAGATATTCCGTACTTCTTAAGTCGCCAATAGTTGTATGGCCATGGAGTAATGAATCCTACGAACAACATAATCGGAATTACCCACCATGTCAATGAAGGTTCTCCCATAATNAGAANATCTGTGGCATTCATCGAAGATTCCATTGCTATCATNGANATAAGAGACATCCCAATAGCTACTCTNAATGCTTCTCTAATTCCTCCCATCTGTTTGATTAAGATGAAGGTCTCAAGTGCNATTGAGGTCATTATTCCATTNAACATTGCAAGCATCATAATCGACATTGCAGACCAGCCAAGAGCATCAAGATAAGGAANAAATTGGAAAGCGGCAATTGTTCCGAAATCGCCAATACTACAGCCAATCAAGCACCACTTGGTATTGTGTGCGGACTGTCTCCAAACGCTTCCATCTCTCCAGTTAAATTCACTACTCTTTCCGTCAACAGTATAGCCTGCTGACTGAACGATAGAAACTAAAATTTCTCTAGAAACATTTTCATGTTCAACATTTGCAATACCTGACAGGTGATTTACTTCAGCAGAATTCACTCCAGAAATNCCTTCAAGGGCTTTTTTGACATTATTTGAGCAACCCTCACAGGTCATTCCACCGACATCTAATATCGTACTCTCAGTCATCTAATTAAACCGATGAGGTGATACCTTTTGAAGTCGTGCTTATTTGATAATCGACTTTTTACGGATTAGTCACGTTCAAGAAAGCATCTAGTGTCGGCGAAGATATGCCCGTACCTAAGGCGGCTGGAAATCTGGACCCAGTGGCTCTTGAGACTTCATTGATTGAATTATGGAATGAAGAGAATACATTCCTACATTCTATAGAGAATAGAAGGGAAAGAGATTCTCCATTTACATTTCTTGAAGGGCCACCCACTGCCAATGGCAAACCAGGGATTCATCATGTAATTTCAAGATTATACAAAGATATGGTTTGTAGATGGAAAACAATGGAAGGGCATATNGTCGAAAGAAAGGCTGGATGGGATACACATGGTCTACCAGTTGAGATTGAAGTCCAGAAACAACTTGATTTAATGTCCAATGAAGCGATAGAGGCTTTTGGAATGGAAGCGTTCAACCAGAAATGCAAAGAAAGTGTTTGGACTTATGAACAGGCATGGAGAGAGATGACTGAGAGNATGGGATTTTGGGTTGATATGGACGACCCATATGTGACTCTTCATGATAATTATATTGAATCTGCATGGTGGTCATTGAAACAAATGTTCGATAAAGGACTTCTATTCAGGGGGCATAAAGTACTTCCATACTGCCCACAAACAGGGACCAGTTATTCCAGTCACGAAGTCGCTCAAGGATACAAAGAAGTATCTGAGCCGGCNGTATTCATTAAATTTAAATTAAAGGATTCAAATTCATCCATACTAGCTTGGACNACTACACCATGGACATTACCAGGTAATGTTGGTTTGGCAGTAGGACCNGAGGTAACCTACTGTCGAGTAAAGGTTACCGCAGAACCTTCTAGTTCTTGGGAAGGAAGAGGAGGGGCAGAAATAGGAGAAGAATTAATTTTGGCCAAAGATCTTCTTGGAAATGTTCTNAGACANAAAATGGAAGTATTGGAAGAGTTTCCGGGATCTGATNTGATAGGTAGAAATTATGAACCTTTATTCCCAGGTGCTGTAGACGGTAGTAATTCCAATGCATGGACAGTTGTAGGAGCAGATTTTGTTACGACAAGTGATGGAACCGGAGTAGTTCATACAGCGGTAATGTATGGGGAAGATGATTACAATCTCGGTATGAAAGAAGGTTTTCCTGCACAGCATACTGTTGGAATGGATGGTAAGTTCATCGAAGGAACTCATGAAAAATTAGATGGAAGATATGTAAAAGAATGCGACTCAGATATCATTGACTTACTTGAAACAAGTGGAAAACTATACCGAGAGCACATTTATACTCATGACTACCCACATTGTTGGAGAACTGATCATCCATTGCTGTACTATGCTATGGATAGTTGGTTTGTTAAAATGACAGCGGTTAAAGAACGGATAATTCAACATAATTCAGAAGTTGAATGGGCACCTGAATGGACCGGAACAAAAAGAATGGGTGAATGGCTTTCTAATGTTAAAGATTGGGCAATTAGTCGTGAAAGATATTGGGGCACTCCTATTCCTGTATGGATTTGTGAAAAATGTGGTAGTGAACATTGTGTTGGTAGTGTAGAAGAGATGATTTCAATGAAGACTGATGACTCACCAACTCCTCCCGAATTACATCGACCATATGTTGATGATGTCAAACTAAATTGTAACAATGATAATTGTTCTGGAGAAATGATAAGGGAACCCTATGTAATGGATTGTTGGTTTGATTCTGGGTGTGCATCTTTCGCACAGTGGCACTATCCATTTGAAAATAAAGAAAAATTTGAAGGAGTTTTTCCAGTAGATTATATCTGCGAAGCTGTGGACCAAACTAGAGGATGGTTCTATTCATTACTTGCAGTATCTACAACAGTCTTCGATAATGTAGCTTACAAGAGATGTCTTTCGTTAGGGCATATTTTAGATAAAGACGGGAAAAAAATGAGCAAATCTAGAGGAAATGTCGTTAATCCCTGGGACCATTTCAACAAAGAAGGGTCAGATGCTGTTAGATGGTACATGATGACACAAAGTGCTCCATGGACTCCAACAAACTTTGATCCAAATGGAGTAAGAGAATCATATGCAAAGATGTTCCTAACTTTGTGGAATGTACATAAATTCTATTCTGACTATGCTTCTTTAGATAACTTTGATCCGGAAAATAATGATAGTTATGTGGATATCAATGACAGAAGTCACCTGGATAANTGGATTCTGTCAAGAATGACTACAGTTGCTGAAAGTTATCATGATTTCTTTGTTACATGGGATTTCCACAAGGCTGGAAGAGAATTAGAGAATTTTGTAATTAATGATTTGTCTAATTGGTATGTTAGAAGATCTAGAAGAAGACTTTGGAATGAAGATGAGAGTAACGATAAAAGATCTTGTCAGCATACTTTACATGAAGTACTTCTAACAGTATGTAGATTGATGGCTCCTGTTTCTCCATTCATACCCGATCGGATTCATAGAGACTTAACTGGATATTCAGTTCACTTAGCAGATTGGCCTGTTGGCTCAAAATTAGTCGATAAAACACTACCTCCACAAAATTGGGTTCTTGAGCAAGAAATGTCGTTAGTAAGGAAACTAGCAGAAACAGGAAGAAGAGTTAGAGTTGAAGCAGGTCGAAGACAGAGGTTACCTTGTAAATTTGGTTGGATTGTTGGAGGCCCTGATATTTCTGATTTTCATGAAATTTTAGCTGAAGAGTTGAATGTAGAAACTCTCACCACGGAAGATGATTTAGACCGATTCCAAAAAATTGAAATTGCTCCTAATCGTAAGTCTCTAGGTAAAAAATGCAGACAGGATTTACCTGCAGTATTNGAACTACTAGAAAANGCAGATCCAGATAATATTCTACTTGAGATTGAAGCCGAGATTTGTATANTAGAGGGTTATGATATTACCATGGANGATATAGAAATAAGGAGAGTCGAAAAGGCAAACTATGCCGCTGCAACTNTTTCTGTAGAAGAAATTGGTAATGTTTCNCTAGTATTGGATATGTCATTGGATGATGAACTGATATCGAAAGGTTTGGCAAGAGACATCATCAGGCATGTNCAAGCTAAGAGAAAAGANTTGAATCTTGATGTTGAAGCATCTATTGAACTGAGTGCCTGGATAGAATCNCGGGAACAATTACTCGACAANGATTGGTCGCATATTCAGATTGANACAAGAGCAGGTAATGCTCACATAAATTCAGGCGATATTCCTGAAGGAACAGAATATTTTGAAGTTGATGGAATAGGAATAAATTTTACTATTAAGGAGATTAATTAAAACTAATTGTCATCGTATTCGGTCGGTAGAAGTAACTCAACTGCAAACAAAGGATCTGGGTCTGTAGAATCATGGTAAGCAATGAAAGAACCACCATCGGGAAGTATTCCCATACTAGCAAAATCAAACCTAATATCGGCACCAGCACCCGAGGTAGAGTCTAAATCACCCTGGCCGATATATGTAATCCTATCAGGGATTAGCGATTCAGAAAAATCTCGAACGTGATATGCAATATCAACATCGGGCCCTGAAGAACTTTGGTACCTAATACTTAGAATAAACAAGTCATGAACACCACTGGAATGGAATTCCCATTCTTCGATTTCACTTGCATTATTAGATAAATCATAAGTATAATTTTCCCAGCTTTCACCTCCATCGATTGACATTAAATGAGTGAGCGTATTTGATTCTGAAACCACACAATGTAGCGAACTGGATGAGTCAAATGCACAGTATTCCGAAGGAAGTGAGGAACCATTCTGATTTGTAGCAGACCACCAATTAAGTGAAGTATCTAAGTACGCATCTGTACCATCAATGAAATAGTTTGGAAAATAAAGTCCGCCAGATGGAACAGGGAAAGCCCTCATTTCTTTATGGGGCTTAGTGAAATCCCATTCTACACCTAATCCTGATGACAATAGATTCACTTCAATACTATCTAAGTTTCCGTCTCTATCAGGGAATGCAAAATAATCATAATTCAAACCATCAGTAGATATCTGACCTCCCACATTCTGAACCTGATGCCAAAAATTGGAAATTACTAAACTAGCGTATTCTCCATTCCCATAAACACCACCATTGATTGGGCCAATGACCTCAACTTGCCAAGATCTGTCGTAGAATGGCTCAGGAGTTCTGTTGAAACACCAAGTCCACTCCTCATCTTCCGAATCATAAAGGAATGCATAGAACTGATCAGCACCACTAACACTAGGATATGGAAACCAACCCATCGAAATTAAATCACCATTTGTTGCCTGAACGATACTTCCTTCTCCAAGACCTTCTTGTCCAGGAATTGTAGGCTTAGGCTCCAAACATCCTAATTGAGAAAAAATAGTTGGCTGATACTCCTGCCAAGTATGCCCTCTATCTTCCGACCAAGTTGGATATTCACCTCCGAAATTTACTATCCAGCCTTCTTTAGTTCCTGCGAGATAGTGTTCACAACAGTTACCCCCCTCCTCATTACCGAATACTGCCCAATACGCTTCACCTTCTGCATAACCTTCATCAGTAATTTTCTTTGAAATAAACTCTCTAGGATCTTCATGATTCATCGGATCTTCAACATAAATTAATCCTTCATCCCATTCAGGTTGTGTTTCATTTATTGATTCAACTGCATCCATACATCCTGCCATTGCTGTACAAAAAACTACTAGAACAACACATGTAGTTTCAATCACACTCAAGCTAGACACAATATTCGCAGGGGATTTGGCTTATCGGTTCTTCGCTACAATACTAATATTTCAGATGTGGAAATTATTCTAGTCTCCAAATAGGTCCGCTTGGAGAATCCTCAACAATTACCCCCATTTCATTCAATTCATTCCTAATTTGGTCGGCACGATCCCAATTTTTACTATCTCGAGCAATTTTTCTCTGATTCAATAAATCGTTAACTAAGTCCGCCACTGCAGATTTAGCTTGATTATTCTTTTCAATCTCCTTGAGAATAATTTCATCATCCGGTAGTAAGCCTAGAATTCCTCCTGCAAAATCAGATAACCATGAAATTGATGCTGAAATTTCTTTAATGTTATCATTTTCGATTTGTTCTTTCAAGTACTTGACTACAGATTGTACTTCAACGATTGCAACTCTAGTATTGAAATCATCATTCATTCCGTTGGAAAAATTGATATTTGCAGATTCTAAGAAATCCGAATTTTTCCATGACCCTTTATCACAAAGTGAAAGACCTTGCCCGTAAGTTGAAATTAATCTCTGATAATGATTTGACGAGTCTTCAAGCATTACGTCATTAAATTCTACTGGTTGTCTGTATGGAGCATTGATTAAACAATATCTCAATTCTAAGGGATGGACTTTCGAGATTGCGTCCCTTATTGTCCAAAAATTACCCAATGATTTACTCATTTTTTCTCCATCAACATTAATCATGCCATTGTGAATCCAATATTGAACTACTGGTTCATGATTAAGACAACATTCGGATTGAAAAATTTCTGCTTCATGATGCGGGAAAATTAAATCAGAACCTCCTCCATGAATATCGAACTTTTCGCCAAGATATTCCAGAGACATTGCTGAGCACTCAATATGCCATCCAGGCCTACCTTTACCCCATGGACTATCCCAAGATGGTTCATTCTCCTTAGCTGATTTCCACAAGGCAAAGTCTCTGTGGTTCTTTTTTCCTGAACCTGTTTCAGTGACTCTCCCCCCTGCTCCTTCTTGAACCATTTCCAATGTCTGTCCTGTTAACTGACCATATTTCTCAGGAGCGCTATCTATTTCAAAATAAACACCATCTGAAGATTGGTAAGCATTACCATTTGAAATTAATTTATCAATCATTGAAATAATTTCAGGTATAGTTTCTGTCACTCTAGGGTAAGCATCGGCAGGTAAAACATTCATCAAACTCATTACTTCAAAGTAATCATCAATATTTCTATTAGCTACTTCAAGAAAATCTATTTCTTCCTCATTAGCAATAGCTATAATTTTATCATCAATATCAGTAAAGTTTGTTATATGATTGACCTTAAATCCGCTATACCTTAACCATCTCACAATTATATCGAAAGCAAGTGCTTGACGTGCGTGACCAATATGACTAGGAGAATATGGAGTAATCCCACATACGTAAATACCCACTTCACCATCTACTAAAGGTTCAAAAATTCTCTTTGTTCGAGAACGAGTATCGTATAGTCGCAGAGACATAATTCAAATGATGGTAGATGTACTACAGTCATGAACCTCGCGCTGAATCGATAAAGGCTTGATACAAACTAACGTGTTCAATTCTTTCGGGATGCCATTGAACACCTATACAAAAACTGAGGTTTTCGATCTCAACAGCTTCAATCAGTCCATCATGGCCAGATACCGCTGTAACTTTTAGAGTACCTGGATCTTTAACACCTTGGTGATGAGTAGAATTTACAATTATTTCATTCCCCATTATTTCTTCTAATTTAGAGCCTTCAAAAATTTTAACTTCATGTTCAGTTACATTTCCGTCCCAGCCACCATGTTCTTCGAATCCATCTGTTTCAGGAAGATGTTGGTACAAAACTCCATCATGAATTGCACATAATAATTGAAAACCACGACAAATACATAACAATGGTGTATCTGTTTTTATTGCGGATTTGATTAAAGAAATTTCTGAAATATCTTGTTCAGGATAGGTTTCAATAGTGAATTTACCATTTTCCTGTCCATAAATTTCTGGACTAATGTCGGGGCCACCAGCAATAATTAGGCCGTCGATATTATCAATAATCTCACTGTTAACTCCTGGTGGAATAAGAATTGGAATGCCTCCGCATCTAGTAACCATCTTGTGATATGTTGTTGGAATAACCACAGCATCGAGTTCCCATTTAGCCCACTTTGTAGGTCTTGATGGGCAAGTAATACCAATAATCGGACGTGAGGATGACAAACAATTATCGGTAGACCTGTAGATTAATAATCAAACCGACTCACTCGCTGGAAACAGCAATCAATCTTTCAAATATTTCCTTGTGTCCACACATTTCTGGATGCCATTGTACAGAGATTAGAAACCTGNAACCTTGCAATTCAACAGCCTCTATGAGGCCATCAGACGTTGTACCAACTATTTCTAGNTCTCCAGCATCGAAAACTCCTTGATGATGTCCTGAATTACCAACNACTTCCTCGCCTAATATATCATANATTAGCGAATTGGGTTCCAANTTTACCTTATGATTAGACCATTTTCCACCAGTTTCCCCGTGCTCCTCAAATCCNCTAGTNGTGGGAAGATGTTGGAATAATTTACCACCTCTGATTGCACAAAGNAATTGATGNCCTCGNCATATACAAAGTAAAGGCATATCTCTCTCTATAGCACCTTCTATCAAAGAAACTTCCCATTCATCCTGCCTATCGTTGACATCTATCGTTTCTTCATGTAATAAATCACCGTAAAGTCTGGGGTTAATATCCCTGCCTCCTGAAATTATCAAGCCATCTATTACATCTAATAATTCGTTAGGATCTCCGCAATCGCTGATCAATAGAGGAATCCCACCCGCCTTCTCAACTGCCTTGGGATAATTTTCAGGTATCATCACAACTGATTGATCAGATGTTTCATAATCTTGCGAATTCACTGAGGTAGTTATGCCAATTAAAGGCCTCATTCTATTCACCAAGTGACTCTCTTAATTTTCTAGCATGTCTGAAAGATAATATTCCGCCCACCATAAAAATCACTCCTACGATTAGAAGAATTATGTGAGACGCTAAAGCAAGATTACTAGGATCTTCAAGTTGAAAAAGTCTCAAACCTCCAAAAGCAGAAAATAAAGCAAAAATCATAGATGCGTGCATGTAATGATGTCTTTTCGACTCGTCTCTATTGGAAAGTACACCTAGAATAAACAAAGGCATCCCAAAAAAGGATGGTATTAGTGCAGTAAAACTAGATGAACCACTTGCAAAATAGGAGAAAAACGCCCAAATAATTAGTATTAATCCAGAAATTATTGCTAGGTTTGGAATTGTTTGGCCAAGAAATCTAAACTCATTACTCATACTCCTACGAAAGGAATCGGGTTTAATATTTTAATTATCATTCATTAGTTAAATTTACTGAAGAATGTATCTCTTTATCTCTGGCTACTATCTGCTCCCAGAGTAGCTCTGCAACATCTTTCACATCCATTTCAGAACCAACGGTATCGAGTCCATCTTTCACCATTACTGAACAGAATGGACATCCAATTGCCACAGTATCACAACCAGTCGCAGCTATTTCTTCTGCGCGAATCTTGTTCACTCTTTTATCGGAATCTTCTTCCATCCACATTTGAGCACCCCCTGCCCCGCAACAGAAAGAATCTTTACCATGTCTTTCAATCTCAACATCAATTCCACCTAACACTGATCTTGGCTCATCAATTACATCACCAATACGCCCCAGATAGCAGGGGTCATGGAAGGTAATACTCTTACCTTCTTTGTCAAAATCAGGTAATTTACCCTCTTCTTGTAACTTAGCCATAATTTCTGTATGGTGGAAAACTTCAAGCTCATCGGCACCATAATCCGAGTACTCTTTACCTAAAGTATGGAAACAATGAGGACAAGATGCTACTATTCTCTTTACACCCAATTCTTGGAAAGTCATGATATTGGTTTCGGCTAACATTTGGAAAAGATATTCATTTCCTGCCCTTCTTGCCGGATCTCCTGAGCATCCTTCTTGCATCCCTAAAATTCCGACATCCAATCCTGCTTCTTTCATTAGAGAAATTGTTGCTCTTGCAACTTTCTGATTTCTTTCATCAAAACTTGCAGCACAACCGACGAAATAGATGTATTCTGCAGGTTGGCCAACTTTAACATCCAAATCAGAAGCCCAATCTGCCCTCTCATGAGGACCGAATCCATAAGGATTTGAGGCGGACTCTAAGTTCCCCATAGCCACATTAAGCTCTTCAGGATATTCCATGGTCTCCATCATTGCATTTCTTCTTAAATCCGTTAATTTGGGTACATGCTCTATGTAAAGTGGACAGATATCCACACATGCATTACAAGTAGTACAAGCCCAAACCGCTTCACTAGTTATTCTGGCCAGCATAGTTTCTTCTGGATTTTCACCTTTCAATAGAATAGGGGCATGCTCATTGGCATAATTTCGGACATCATGGATAACCTGCATAGGGTTGAGGCCTTTTCCAGACTCATAGGCAGGACAAACATCTTGACATCTCGCGCATGATGTACATGACCAACCGTCAATAATTTGTCGCCAAGTGTATTGATCAAAAGTACTAACTCCGAATGAATCAATATCTAAATCTTCTAGAGGAACTGCTCGACCATTTTCATCAACTGCTAATGGACGCATAGTACCCAAAGCATTAGTATCATGGAAGAATACATTTGGAACCGCCATTACTAGGTGCATGTGTTTGGATACAGGAATTAATACTAGGAAACAACAAATTGCAAACATATGAGCCCAATAAGACGCAACAATAAAATTGGAACTTAAGCCTAAGCCTGAAACCCAGAATCCTATTGGTTCCCAAATTGACGATGGATTTTCAGGAGACTCAATAATGAATGAAGTTGTAGTAATAGTCAGAATTAATACAAGAATGAAATTACCCTCTAGTTGAGATTTGCCTTTGAGTTTATCTGGTGTAAAAACTACTCTCCTAATCAATGCTGCAGTGGCTCCAATCAAAGCAGTAGTATAGCCTAATTCTACCATTCCATTCCAAGGATTTTTGAAAATTTCAGGAAGTAAGTTTTCAGAGAAATAATTCGCGCTGGCAAGATCGAGCATATCGCTACCAAGCATTAGGAATCCCCAAAACATCAGAACATGCATTGTTCCTGCCACTCTATCTCTGAGCACCTTCTTCTGGCCAAGCCATCCTATCAGCATCTCTTTGATTCTAATTCCCCAAGAATCGAAACGATTGTCAGGAGCACCGAGCATTACTAATCTTGTAGCTTTAATTACTTGAAAAAGAAAGAATGTGATCGATAATCCACCCATGAGAAGAAGGATAATCCATCCATCTACTGGGCCATATTGCATTTCTAGAGGGTGTTCCATAATCCATTTCTCCCGGCTTGGCGATTTACTTACATGCCTCGGAAGAGAAACAATACTTTCAATTAACCGATTGATAGAACATACCCAATACTAATTTCCTATGCCCTCAACCGAAGGCTATGGTAACTGCCTTCGCACCCGGGAAGTGTATTCTATTTGGAGAACATGCAGTAGTGTATGGACATCCTGCAGTCGCAGTTTCAATAGATTCTGGGATTGAAATCACTGTTGAAGAATGTGAAAGGTGGGAGATAAACAATCAACATAATACAAATGGATTTGAATTATTTGACTCGAATAAACATCCGCATATTCAACATATAATTAAAAATCTATTCAACTATGAAGGAAAACCATTGAGAATTAATGTTCAATCAAATCTATTCTCGGGAGCAGGTCTTGGTTCAAGCGCCGCACTCTCCAATGCAATGGGGGCTGCACTTCACCAATTCACAAAACCGAATAAAGAATTAAATCTAATAAAATTATCAAAAATCGGCCATTCTGCTGAAGCAGCTACACAGGAAGGCAGAGCAAGTCCTACTGATTCTGCAGCAAGTTCCCTCGGTGGATGCGTAGTAGTCTCTGGGAAAAAAATTGATACATTGACACATATTTTTGACACAAGTCTCATCACACCTGAAGGGAAAAGGAATTGGTCAATTCACCAAGCGGAATTACATGAAAGCATCAATCAATCTTGGCTAGTTTTAGGATTCACTGGTCAATCCTCACCAACTGGGAAAATGGTATCGGGAGTGGCAGAAAGATTGAAACAAAATCCAGAACTTTATGAAGATATGGAATCTATAGAAAATATCACAATGGCAGGTTTAACTGCTCTCAAAGCAGGAAATATGGAAGCTGTTGGAATGGCTATGAATAGTTGTCATGAAAAACTTAAAAATTTAGGAGTTAGTAATGAATTACTAGATTTAATGGTCTCTGTAACAAGGCCTCATTCATTTGGTTCTAAATTGACTGGAGCAGGAGGTGGAGGGTGTATGGTTGCGCTAACAGATAACCCTACTAGAGTCGCGCAAGAAATTGAACTCTGTGGCGGAAAACCATTAATCTCAAAATTTGGTTCCAGTGGAGTTTACATCAAAAAATAATCATTTTGACATTAAGAAATGATAATTTTACTCGTTCACTTGACAACTATTCTTTATAAAGTAAACATAAGTGCGAGCGATATGCTTAGTGACGAAGAACGCCTAACTGTAGTGAATGTAGTTGCATCAACAAGAGTTGCGGAAGAACTAGATCTTCCGGATATCGCAATTCAACTGAATTGTGAATATGAGCCTGAACAATTCCCAGGAGTTGTTTACAGAGTAGTTGATCCGAAACTTGCAATACTAATGTTCAGATCAGGTAGAGCTGTTTGTACTGGTGGAAAAAATGAGCAAAATATCCAT
Organism: Methanobacteriota archaeon; assembly: GCA_002686525.1. GTDB lineage: Archaea > Thermoplasmatota > Poseidoniia > Poseidoniales > Thalassarchaeaceae > MGIIb-O2. The sequence continues at coordinate 28,959 of NZDA01000005.1, forward strand.
ACTGGAATTGAGAGAATGACTGCTGACTTAAGGGCTGCTGGTATAGACACTTGGGATCTAAAAGACGTAGAAATTGAAGTACAGAATATGGTTGCAACTTACTCTCTTTTCTATCCAGAAGATTACTATGGAACAGCTAGAATGGACGACAACAACACTCGTGTTATTGATTTAGAAGGCGGAGGAATAAGAGCAGCTACTGATGAAGAAGTTGAAGCTAACGATGCAAGGATTAGAGGGATTAGAGAAGGTGAGCCTCTAGCGGCACTTCCAAGAAAATTAAATCTAAACAATCTAACTTTCCATTTACCTTTTGACAAAGTTGAATATGAGCCTGAGCAGTTCCCGGGACTTATTTACAGACTAGATTACCCGAAAGTTGTTTGCTTGATTTTCGGTAGCGGAAAGATGGTTATTACTGGAGCAAGACACAAAGATGAGATTCTTGAGGCAGTACAATTCATACAAGATGAATTGGCAGACTTACTTTAGATAAAGAGAATTATCAATCGTGAGATTGATGAACATCTAACTCTGCGAGAGCGCTATGCGCTCTCGCGAAACAGTGACTTATTCGTTGGTATTTTTGCTAATTTTATCTATCTTTTCTGGAATATATGGTCCAGAGAAAGTTTTACAATTAGATGAGAAAAATGATGTGAAAATAGAATCGATATCTAAAAGTAATAATCTGATAGATATTCCTTCATGGAAGCTCAACGATAAATGGAACTACAATGGATACCTAGATATGGTTGATTTCATAGTCGATTCTGGGGTAAATACAAATTTACAGACATTAACAGGAACATTGGAAAGTACTGTAACTGACATATATATCACGACCGTAGATAATAGTTCAAGTTTGGTCTACAAAGTAGAGTCAGAAGGATATTATGAAGCAAATAATATCAACTTAGATGGACAACCAGGTGATTTAGAAGTTAATATGGATACAGTTTCCATTATTAGAGCATCAGACTTAGCAACTGTTTCACANGAAGCAACGATAGACATNAATTTCTGTAGAGATTTTTTATGGTTCTGCATTGATGTATCAGTAGGTACATTAGAAGTTGATCAAAGTTATTCACCACCACTAGAAGGATATGATTTCCCAATCTCTGTTGGCGAATCTTGGAGTCAAGATTACACCGCAACCACAACTTATTCAGGTTCTAGTGATTATGTAGATATTCCAGAAGATACTGTTTCTCAAAGAACTGCGAANTATGAAGTAGTCAGTCAAGGTTTTTCAGGCGTAAATTATGCCAGTTGTGCCACATCATACAATATCTCTAGTTCTAATGCAGATGGAGAAGATACAGGATACAAATGGTTTTGCCCGGCTATCAGAGGAGATATCAAAATGGAAACTATCGAGAGTCTAGGTTTCACAGCAGTTCATTCATTATCTTCATATCAAGCCTCAAGTAGACAAAAAATAGTCAATGTTGACGTTGAGTTTCCGTTATCTCCAATTGACATGGAAATATCTGCGTGGATTAATGTAAGTTTTAGTAATGGAAATCCTGTAGCAAATCAGCAATTAGAATTCAGGTATGAGATAGAAGAAGATATCCAGACAGTAAGTACAGCTGCGAATGGTAGCGCTTATGTGACTTTTAACACTGGTCAATCAGCCGATAATTCATATTCAACAGATGATTTAGGAAGTCATGGAGTTTTAGCATGGATTGATTCTCAAAATTTGATTGGCGCTAGCACAATTACAATAGATCCTAATGTTTTTGAAGTTGATTTATATGTAAATCAAGATGGTGTTTCTGTAGAAAGGACCAGAGGAAACTCGACTCTAACTCTTGATGAAAATGTCGGATTTAATGCCATAAGAGATGATTCAATCACATTTAGTATACCTGTGATTAATAGAGGCTTGAGAAATTCACCTTCAACTATTCTTCAGATTGAGGGGCCTGATGGAACTTCTACAAATGCAAATATTCCTGCCTTGTCAAGCCTTGAAGAGGCAAGGGTGGAAGTTTCTTGGAATGTTCCCTCAAATCAGCCTTTCGGCGAAACTGTTACCTCATTTGAGATAGATATTGATGATGGAGATTCAACAAATAATGATGGTGAATTTATACTGTTTATAGGATCGATTCCAGTTGCTCAATTAACTATGGTTGAAGAGATTCTTACCCTCAATGAGGTAATAATTAATGGATTGAATTCTTATGATCCAGATGGAGGTGAAATTTATTGCACATTCACTGTGGAAAGTTTAGATGGGAGTGTTGTATCTTCTGAAGAAGAGGATTGTATCTACGAATATACTTGGGACGATGATGGTACATTCTCAGTGAACATGATAGTTACAGATGGTGAAAGTGATTTTCACTCCACCAGTGGAAATATCACAGTATTAAACCGATTACCAGAGGTCACCTTGGTAGCAGAATCTGAAACAGTACCAGTACTTTCGCCTATTACTTTTGAGATTACAGATAGAATAGATTTAGACACACAAACTCCAAATGCACCTGTTGATATTGTTTGGAATGCCCCCTGTGAGCAAGGTACAACATTGGGAATAAAATGTACAGTTACATTAGATCAGGAGGGTCCATACACGATTCAAGTTGATGCAACCGATGACGACGGCGCTACAATAACTGAAGAATACACTATTGATGTGACCAATATTGCACCTTATAATCCAGAATGGGAAGTAAAATTTGAAAGTAATAGGTTAATTCCAAATTCCTTTGGACTTTATACTGTTAATGAAGGCGACCAACTTACAATTAGAGGTTGGGCTGAGGATTCTGAGAATGATATGTCCTCACTGAGGCATGTATGGGTACCGGATGCTGAGGAAAAGCCAAATTTACAGATTATACAAGAAAATACTGCAGTCAGCCAGATAGAAATGATTTACGAAACTGATGGACAGCATATCGCCACATTCCAAGTATTTGACGATAATAATGCNAGNACGGATTTGATGACTGTACCATTCAGAGTCAATAATGTAGCTCCTACAATTAGAGCATTTTCACAACCACTACCAGTTGCTGAAGACCAGGATGTAGAAATATCCATAATTGCAGATGATACTCTNAATGATTTGCAGACTTTGNTTCCATGNTTCGACCTAGATCCACAAGTAAACTCAGATAATGAAGGNACNGAAATCGATGATTGCGACATTGAATCATTTAACTTGGTTTATTCTTGGCCAGATTCAAATACTGCACCTGAAAAAATAATTTTCCATGTCACAGATAATGATGGTGCTGTNGCAAGTGCAGACATCAATATTGATGTCAGGAATGTAAAACCAAATGTAGGAATTGGGGCACCAAGTNACTATAATCCAACCGCAGGAGATGTTGTGACTCTTACAGGAAATGGAACCACTGACTCTGAATTTGATATGGAGAATATGATTTATTCATGGGATATGGATATATCTAGAGATAGTGATGGTGATGGAGATAAAACCAATGACCGAGATATGATTGGTAAAATTGTAGAATGGCAATTTAATAATGCAGGNAACATTGTAGTAGAACTCACAGTAGATGACGGTGATTCTACAGATTCGATGAGAATTACTATACAAGTTCAGGAAAAACCATTCTCAATAACAAGTTTTATCTTAAGCCCAATTGGAATACTAATTATAGCAATAATGATTCTATCAATAGCAGCAGCGCCAATGATAATGAAGAAAAAGAATAGGGGAGATCATGACGAATTTAAGGTACCTTCTAGAGGTTCTATTGATGATGCATTTGACGACCCCGATTATGATCCATTCAGTGAGGATAAGAAAAAGCAAAAGATCAGTAAGAAAAGGATTGAAAAAGAACAAAATAAACCTTTGACTAAATTGGATAAAATAGATGAAGACCTAATTATTGAAGAAAATATATCTGAAAAATCTATTGAAGATGTGGAAAACATAGATTTGGAAGATAAAAATCTAGCAATAAATGAGGTTCTAAGCGCTTCTGAGATAGAAGAACTAATTGGTGAAGAGGAATAGGAAGAGGTATGGTTAACCTGTTCAAACTACTTGGTTTACCTGATCCAAAGAAGAATGTGATTAATGAAAATGAAAAAAAGATTCAATCTTCTGCAAATCCTGGTCCAAGATCTAATTCGAGGGCAGACTTCCATGATTTAGGAGACAATGTATGGTCTGAAAGAACTGAAAGACTGATGCCTCAGACTAAAAAAAATATAATTTATGTAAAACCAGATAAATATCAAAGAATACAACTTGATGGTATCGAAAATGAGATATCTAGAGGAAGTATGATTTTAGTCGACATAAGTACTCTATCTCATATGCCTGCTCAGAAAGAGGTTTGTAAAAGGAAGGTTGAAAATCTTGGTGAAATGAGAGATTTACCTATTTTTTCTTTAAATGAAGATGATTCACTACTAATGATTCCAGGGTTGGGAATGAGAGTAGATACGAAAAAGCATAGATTAGGAATGAGGGAGTTAGAACACCTACCCCAATAAAGAATTAATAATTTACTTCAAAATTCCAATCATTTTCATTAGAGCTCGGACCTAATTTATTGAAATCAATTTGCATTAATTTCAATGGATTTCTTGAAGGAGTAAGATTGTTAGATGTAATTATTGATTCCACCTTTAATATTGCTAAAGATGCTGATGAGCCGCCAGGTAGTGGATGAATCTCCATCAATTTACAATGCATTGCATACATCGCAGAAGATAAAATTGGCATGCTATTTTCGATAATTATTTCTTCATCAATTAAGTCCCATTCAGACTCAGTAATCGGAATTTTTGTAGAAGTTAATTGAACATTTTTCGCAGACTCAAGCGTTGCTGGAAGGATATAAACCATACATGACGATTCTTCACCTTGGTCTCTAAGATTCACAAGGGTATCTCTTTCTTTCCCTCCGCGATCTTTGGAAAGACTGATTGTAATCATAGGAGGAGAGTTTGAAACTACTCCAATTGAGGACATTGGGGCAAGATTATGAATTCCTTGTATACTCCTTGTTGCTACTAAGGAAATAGGTCTAGGCATTAATAGAGAGGCCAACCAATCTCTTCTTTGTTCATGAGACATTTCTTCCAATTTCAACCATACTCTATTATCTGAAAGTGGATCTTCAGAACTGGGCTCTGAGTGATAACTTCCATCCTCTAACCATGTATCTAATTCACCAGACTCTACCTCAGATGCAGAAAATGATGTGAATTGTCTATAATTTTCCCAGTTAGATATATCTGATGAATCTTCACCTCTAGATTTCTTTCTTTCAATTGATGCGTCTGCATACGTAACACACCTTCGAAGGAAACGTGAAACAATTTCTCTCCTTTCCTCGATGTCCATCTTAATCACTCTAGACTAACTCTTTCAACAATCTCTCAACATGACCACTAGCTCTTACGTTGTAGGCAACAGAAATCAGATTTCCATCAGTATCAATCACAAATGTTGATCGAGAAGTCCCCATATACGTTTTACCGTAATTCATTTTTTCTCTCCAAACCCCATACAACTGATGTAACTCAATTTCTGAGTCAACTATCAAATCAAAGGGTAGATCATGCTTATCTATAAATTTCTGATGAGACTTTGAGGAATCTTTCGAAACACCAATGACTTTGAATCCTGCATCTTGGAGTATAGAGTAATTATCCCTAAAATCACAGGCCTGAACAGTACATCCAGGAGTACTATCCTTGGGATAGAAATAAAGTATTACTTTTTCACCTGATGATAAAACGTCTGAAAGTTTAATTTTTTCTCCATTAGTAATCTCAGCCTCAAAATCAGGTGCTTTTTGGCCGACTTCTAGTGTTACAGCGTCATTAGTCATACTACGTCCACGAGTAATTAGATGATGAATGCTCGTATATTGCCAGCATTAATAATAATCATTAGAAACAGCAATTAGCGTTTGCTTTGATTAATCATTTTTTTTGTTGATGCCCAACTACATATCATGCATTCACTAAGATCATGATTCCTAGCGGGNCAGTGTTCTCTNCCAAAAAANATAATCTGTAAATGTCNTCTATTCCANGTATCTTTAGGNAATACTTTCTTCAAATCTCTCTCAGTAGTTTCAACATTTTTACCATTTGATAATCCCCATCTATAGGCTAAACGATGAATATGCGTATCCACTGCAAATGCAGGAATCCCAAAAGCCTGAGACATTACGACACTAGCNGTTTTATGACCGACACCGGCTAAAGATTCTAAGAAATCCCAATCAGGAATTACTTCACCACCACCCTGTAAAATTTGTTCAGCCATTTTCTTTAGATTCTTGGCTTTAGTTGGTGCTAGCCCAATTTCACGAATCATATCGTATATCTCACTGACGTCAAGTTTGGACATTTTCTCAGGGTTATCCGCCTTAGAAAATAATCTAGGTGTGACTTCATTGACTTTCTTATCAGTTGTTTGTGCAGATAGCATTACAGCAACTAATAGTGTATATGCATCACTATGATCAAGCGGTATTGGTTGAGTGGGATACAAATCATCTAAAATTTCCCCAATTTTTTCCGCTTTATCTGAGCGCTTCATTAATCCAACTCCGGTTGTTCTCTTAAACCGTAGATGAATGATAAAAATATCACTACAAAGGGGACTCCGTAACATGGACCATACATGAAATCACTGCTACTTGGAGAACTAGTTTCACCACCAAGAATAATGTAAGAAACTAGCCCTAAAATCATTGCAGGAATGATCGCAACTAACGAAAAAATCAAACCCCTAGTAAAACTCATGACACCACGAAAAGGTTCTCGATGAAGAACATTATCAATTATTGAATAAAGATTCTATTTCTGTACCGGACTTAGTGTTCAATATATCTGACCTTTCGAGCCATCCTTTGCGAGCAATTTGTACCCCATACCAAACATCATTTAGACCATTGGTATCATGAGCATCAGGATTAATNCAAATCGGAACTTTCTGCTCTTTTGCAAATTTNCATAAACGCCAATCGAGATCAAGNCGGTANGGGGANGCATTGATTTCAANCGCTTTGAGTTCCCCCTCAGCATTTAATTCACCCATTCTTCTGATGACTGCGTGCATGTCTAATGGGATCCCTTCTCTAACTTGTAGAATTCTTCCTGTCGGATGGCCTAAAATTGTAAAAGAAGTATCTTCAATTGCTCTAATTAACATCTCAGTATTCTCAATTTCATCTCTGTTCCTCCAACTACCCAACGCATGTATGCTTCCGACGACATGAGAAAATATACTTCTAATATTTTCAGAATAATCCAATTTTCCGTCTGCTAAGATATCGCATTCAGAACCATGAAATAACCTGAAATCAACTCCCTCATCAGACCAAACTTGATTCAATTTAGTAATTTCACTTTGCTGTTCTGATACTAAGCTACTAGGTATTCCAATTGTTCTTCCTCCAATATTCAATGTCTCTGAATGATCTGCAATACCAAGATATTGCCAACCTAATGATTGAGCCGCCTGAGCCATTTCTTCTAATGTATTTGCTCCATCGGAATAAACTGTATGATTGTGGAATGCTCCCTTAATATCTTCAGGATTAATTAATTTGGGCATAGAGGACCTAGACAATGATGCAGCTTCTATCTCTCCCATATCTTCTCTCATTTCAGGAGGTACCCAATGCATGTCTAGATTTTTATAAATTTCAGACTCATCTGAACAAATCAAAGTATGTTTAGCTGCCTCCATACCTATGGAGGAGCCTGCTAGAGACTCAGAGAATAAACCAAATTCATTCAATCTAAGGCCTCGATTGATCGCCTCTTGGCGCATTCGAATATTATGCTCTTTTGAACCTGTAAAATACGCAAGAGTAAATGGAAATGTTTCTGGGGGAACAATTCTTACTTGAGCATCGATTGTAGCATCACTATTCCTTTCTAAAAGAGTTTCAGCAAGTCTCTCGTCGAGAGCGCTATTGGCCATAGAACTTGATAGCATTTCTTGTTCTAAAATTAAACTAATTTTGGAGTCTCCATATCCTTTTATCTCTGCAATTCCGGGAAGTCTTAGTATTTCTTGAATTACTCTTTGATGATTTTCAATTAATGAAGAAACAACAATATCGAGATCACCAATTGTTTCACGTTTTCTACGAGCACTACCCGCTAACTGTGCTTTCTCAACTCCCTGAATCAAAGAGATTCTCTCTTCTAAAGCCTGGCCAAATAATAACCCGACATCCATCCTTGTTCTTCCTTGATATCTTCTTAAAAGATCGATTCCGTCATAAATTTTCTTTTGACTTTTTTCGCCAAAACCAGGTAATGAAGAAATATGATTTAATTCACAGGCGATTTTCAATGATTCGATAGATTCAATNCCTAATGAATCATATAATGCCTTGACTTTTTTAGGACCTAAACCCGGAATTCCAACTATCTCAATTAATCCGGAAGGAACTTTGTCATACAAAGATTGCATGTCACCCCAGGTGCCTTCTATAACTGATTCAGTAATTAGCCCTCCAATTCCTTTTCCAATCCCTTTTACTTGTAATAATTGTCCTTCAGAAATTATTGAAAATAAGTCTTCTTCCATTGATGATAAAGCTCTAGACGCATTTTGATAAGCACGAACTCTGAATCCATTTGCCCCTGATAATTCCATTAATACTGCTATTTGATCTAAAACATCTACTAATTGTGTTTTGCTGAAGTAAGGTGGTTCATTCCTGCGAGACTGGGGCAGTGACCAACCGCCTACCTTAACCATGGCCATTTGAAGACTCGGTAGGTCTTGAATTATACCATTACTCATTCGGATTGTTTATCCCCAAATTAAACAAACGATTGCCTCTTCCTCAAGGCATGGAAATAGTTTCAATCTTAGAAACTGCTTCTATGACAATGTGTGGAATTGCTGTAATTTTATGGATGGCAATTGGTACTTTAGCACGCTTTGAAGGAGGAGAAATTTTGACTCAGAGGATTGTTGCTGGATTATGTATTATTTCGGCAATTATGTTATTTTTACTACATTACATGGGAGGTGAACTATGGGGTTCTAGAAATGTCGCAAGGCCCTTTGCGTTGATTGCAGTAATTGTAGCGATCACTGGAATGTTGAATATTAAAGGAAAAGATGTACAAGGTGAATCAAACCCTCACCAGATTATGAAAATGAGAGCGGAAGAAAAGGAAAACAAGGACTAATCATTGTTGACCTAGTTTTTCATCTATGAAAGACCTCATGTAGGCAGGTAATTCTCCGTTGACAAAAACCACGTCATTGACCCCATCAAGTTTCATCAGAGAATAATAAATTTGCATCGCAGTCATTGGAGTAGAACTACATCCAGTACAACCTCCCTCTAAAGAAATCATAATTATACCATCTGTTGTATCTACTACATTTACGACTCCATCGTGTGCATCTAAAATTGCCTGAACCGGACCTACAGAGTCAAGAATTAGTTGTTCATCAACCATTTGCCCACCAAACCTCTGTGTGACCCTAGTAGCCGAGGACTAATGAACCTGAGGCTCTTTCAACTAGCCGATGGACACTTCAATGAGAGTTTTGTTGATTGATTTATTGGTCGAAAGAGCAGAGTTTGGGCATGGTGGAAATCAAGAAGTAATCAGGCCAATGGCTAAAATATCCAATGTAGAGGTTTTGCTTGTAACTCCTCAAATGCAGTCATTTGAGGCAGGAGAAAAAGTACGAGACAAACCCCATATGAAATTAGAAGAAATTGATGTACCAAATTGGGACTATGACTATGATTTTTGGAGTGAGTCAAAAGTAGAACTAGAGGGTAGAACGATAAATTTTAATAGAATAATTATGCCAATGAATGAAAACGAAGAAGAAATGATTAGTTGGCTTAAAAAGATGGAATTAGATGCTGTGGTGTGTTCTGGTTCTAGGAGAAATGTGAGNATCTGGGAAAAGTGGATGAGTCCTACAGAAACATTGTTCAGAGCCGCTGCGAAATCAGGAATTCCCACACTTGGAATCTGTTTCGGCCATCAATTATTATGCCATTCATTGGGATCAAAAGTTGAAAG
>NZDA01000021.1 GCA_002686525.1 Methanobacteriota archaeon
CTCCCCAGCCTACTCCTCCACCGTTATGCAGACTAACCCATGTTGCACCTCGAAAAGAGTCCCCCACAAAATTNTGTATTGACATNTCAGCTGTAAACATTGAACCATCTCTAATATTTGCAGTCTCTCTGTATGGGCTATCAGTACCACTCACATCATGNTGATCTCTGCCTAATATAATCGGTGAAGAGATACGGCCATCNGCTATTGCACGATTGAACTCTTGAGCGATTTGAACACGTCCCCTTTCATCTGCATACAAGATTCTGGCTTTACTTCCTACAACTAATCCATTTTCATNTGCAGATTCAATCCACCTTATATTATCATAATATTGCCCTTTAATTTCTGCAGGAGCTTCTTCTGCAAGTTTTCTTAAAACTTCAGAAGCGATGGANTCAGTCACAATTAGATCTTCATTACTTCCGGAAGAACAAACCCATCTAAATGGNCCAAAACCATAATCAAAACATATAGGACCCATGATATCTTCAACNTAAGAGGGATATCTAAATCCAGAACTTGTTTCTTTNGAATATATGTCTGCTCCTGCTCTACCGGCTTCCAGTAAAAATGCATTCCCATAATCCCAAAAATACATTCCCTTATCTGATAGTTGATTAATAACATTAACATGTTTAACAAGACTTTCTTTGACTNNTATTTTGAATCCCTCAGGATCTGTAGAAATCNTTTCTTTCATTTNCTCATAAGTCATNCCATAAGGAGTGTAGCCNCCTAACCAAGGATTGTGTAANCTGGTTTGATCNCTTCCTAAATNTGGTATAATATTCTCAANATTNAACCTCTCCCAAACNTCAATGATATTGCCNACATANCCAAGTGAAACTGCTTCTTTATNNTCTATNCAGNTTCTTAATCTTACAATTAATTCNTCTAAATCATAGAATAATTCTGATAACCAACCTTGTTCGTGTCTTTTNATTGCAGCATGAGAATTTGACTCTGCAATTACTGAAACCGCACCTGTAATTACAGCTGCTTTAGCTTGTGCTCCCGACATACCTCCAAGACCAGATGTAACATANAGTAAACCTCCCAAACCATTTTTTGTATCAAAATTAAGATATTTTCTTGCAGCGTTGAGGATTGTAAGTGTAGTCCCGTGTACAATTCCTTGTGGACCTATATACATGTAAGATCCCGCAGTCATCTGACCATACTGTGTAACACCTAAAGCATTCATAATCTCATAATCATTCTGTGATGAATAATTTGGAATGGTGAGACCGTTGGTAACAACCACTCTAGGACTGTTTTNATTCGAAGGAAATAATCCTAATGGNTGTCCTGANTACATGACTAATGTTTGATTANNATTCATTATTGAAAGATAATGCATAGTCAATCTATATTGTATCCAGTTCTGAAAAACGCTACCATTTCCACCATAGGTCACTAATTCATGTGGGTATTGTGCGACATCAGGATCTAGGTTATTTTGAATCATNAACATAATACACGCAGCCTGGATATTCTCAGTGGGATATTCTGAAATTGGTCGAGCATACATTTCGTATTCNGGTCTAAATCTATACATGTAAATATGGCCATAATCTTCTAATTCTTGCATAAATTCTACTGCTAACTCTTCATGCCATTCTTCAGGAAAATATCTCAAGGAATTAGCCAATGCAAGTTTTTTCTGTTCTTTATTCAGAACGTCCGGTCTTTTTGGCGCATGATCAACAGAAGCGTCCAACTTTTTGAATGCTGGTAATTCCTTGGGGACTCCATGCTTAAATTCCTCACGAAAATCAATCACTATNCCATCCTCCTTGCTACTATCGATCTAATCTCTGAGATTAATTCCTCGGATTCAGAAATTATTTTTGTAGTATTGTTTTGAATTTCATCTAATTCATTATCATCCATGGAGTCAACATTGATTTTAACATTCAATGAGGCGATATAGATAGCAGAATATGCTAATTCAGCCGAGGCTGCTAAGTCGGTGATTGCATTTAAATTACCAAATTTCGCTAATTCAGGTAATAACAATAAAAATTTATGACCTTCTTGAGCAATTTCAAAAGGAGCNTTTGCAGCACCGATTGTAGATTTAAGAATAGCATTTTTGCGTATCTCTTTTTCTTTGTCATTATTTTTAGGCATTCTATAAGACTCCATGACCTTATCNAAAGCTATTGAGTCTGCGTTNGCTAAATNGATAGANCTTTCTAANAATACTGATTCTGAATTGATTATTTTACTTGAAATAATGTGTCCTTCTTGCCATTTTTCCTTACCGACAGTTAATCTGGANACCATTAATGCCAAAGATTGAGCATGTGCCAGTGTCAATGCAGCAACAGTNCCNCCTCCTGGTGTTGGATCCGCTGAACTAATNTTAGANAGGACAGTCATATATCCATCATTCANTNGTATCACCTTTATTCTGCATAGCCCACTCAATTATGCTAATGTTAGGGTCAAATTTTCTTAAATAATCTAGCCCCAACCCTTCAATAGCGTGAGCGACTAATTCTTCTTCGGAAGCATTATCCGGATCCGGACAAAACCATTTGCCAGATTCTAGCATTGCATTCAAAGGAACTAGGCCGACTAATTCGGAACCACAAGTATCTATTCCATGGTCATTAACTATAGATTTCACAGTTTCAAATGCCTTGTGCATGGAGGTTTCAGACACATTTTGGAGGTTCATGGATACTTGGGAAATTGAAGAGGATGGGAGGGGGACACCCATACCTTGAACATGCTTCAACATCCCATTTACCCTCATTTTTTTACCATTATTCTTTATCAATCTACCAGAAGTCCTAATCAATGAGCCAGCGATTTTTGATACCTTTGCATCAATCTCGTTAACATTAACATTGTACGCAACTAATATATTCCTAGCACCAATTGCTACTGCTCCAAAGCGCCTCTCATTTTCACCCCATTCACCAGACCAAACATCTGGCATTCGAGTATCTTCATCTACCCAATCACCATTAAAGAATCTAGATTCAAGGCCCTCATATTCTAATTTCCTAAGGTTTGAAAGTGATTTCCTACTATCAGAAGATGCAGCATGACCGTAAAAAAAATGAGGTACTAAATCACCAATCATTCGTGATAATTCTTTTGCTGAATTTATACAATGATCCATCGAATTTTCTGATAATGGNACAAATGGACAAACATCAACAGCCCCCATTCTTGGATGATTGCCATTATGTTCTCTCATATCTATTAATTCCAATGATTTGAGGATTATTGCATAGGCNCCTTTAGTGACGCTAGTAGGATCTCCTGCAATTGTAATTACGGTCCTGTTATAATCNGAGTCTGGTTCACATCCTAAGACGCTAACACCCTCAATTTCCCTAGCTGAATCAACAATCGAATTTATAATTTCTAGATTCCTACCTTCACTAATGTTAGGAACACATTCGATAATTATTTCAGACATAAAAAAAACCTAACCATATAGACGATCAGGGCCATTATTTTTCACCCCTTTTCTCTTAGTATCAATCGATGTAATAGCTTCTTTAAAGTGATTCATTTTACACTTAGATACTCCCTCTGAAATTGCCTTCATACCAACATCAATTACAACCGCCTTAATTTCTGCTCCACTGTATCCGTCTGTGATAATCGCTAATTTTGAGAAATCAACATTTTTATCTAGAGGCATTTTTCTACTATGTACTTTGAAAATTGCCTCTCTTCCCTCCATATCTGGCAGAGGAATTTCAACAATTCTATCGAATCTTCCAGGTCGAAGCAAAGCCTTGTCTAATAGTTCTGGTCTATTTGTAGCAGCTATGACTTTTACATCTTCAAGAGAGTCGAATCCATCCAATTCCGACAATAATTGCATCAACGTGCGCTGCACTTCCCTGTCTCCTGATGTTGATGAATCTAATCTTTTAGAACCAATCGCATCTATTTCATCAATGAAGATAATACAGGGAGCTTTTTTCCTAGCTAGAGAAAATAGTTCTCTGACCATCCTCCCTCCTTCGCCAATATATTTCTGAGCCAGTTCTGAACCTACTAAACCTAGAAATGTTGCATTAGTATGACTTGCTACGGCTTTAGCCAACATTGTTTTCCCAGTTCCAGGTGGGCCGGTCAACAATACACCTTTAGGTGCTTGAATTCCAAACTTCTCGAAGGATTCCGGTTTTTCCAGTGAGAGTTCTATAGCATCACGAATTTCTTTAATTTGTGTATCTAAACCGCCTAAATCTGTATAATTAATATTAGGTTTATCAATTATTTCAGCACCTGAAACTAAAGGATCAAATGCATCATCTAATATATCAATCACGGATAATGTGTCTTGGTTCATTGAAACTCTAACACCAGGAAGAATTTTCGAGTTATCTATACGAGGATTCTTTGAAACTAGAAAAATTGTCCCATTAGAGCTTCTAACAACAACTTTCTCACCAATTACATCTTGAACATTACCAATGATATATGGAGGTGTACGTAAACTTCTGATTTCCTCATCTAGTCTATTTACTCTCTTTTTCAATTGACTTAATTCATTCTCAAGAAACATTTTTTCAGTCATTAATTGCTTAGCATCCTCAGATAACAATGTGTATTTTTCTTTTAATTCCTTAAGAGTCTTTTTTGACACAGAATCATTTCCAATATCAGTACTAGTTTTGTCCTTGCTTGGTGACCCGGCGCGACTCGACATATGTTGACCTAATGCATTTCGCATTTGACGCTTATTACCCGAAGCAGTCTTGTACAACACGGTAGTCCCACTCTCATGGCATCTTGCGAGTTATGTGGTAGAGAGAAAGTTTCTACTAGAAAGGCGCGGACTGCTGGCATACAAGTTGATGCATGCAGTAGGTGTGTAGAATCAATGAATTTACAAGTTGTTGAATTACCGGGGAAGTTGAATAAAATCATTACTAAGAGAAATAATACTGTATCTAGTAGAGGAATAGCAGGAAAAGACATAATGGCTAAAAAAGAAAAAGAATTAGCNCCCGATTTCCATANAAGAATTATTCAGGCAAGGAAAGATAAAGGTTGGGATCAAAGAACATTTGCATCTAAAATGAATGAAAGATTAAACATCGTACAAAAAATTGAGAATGGCGGACGGCCAACNGATAAANTAATACTAAAAATTGAGAANATACTCTCGATTGAGCTNAATATAGAAAGAAGTTCAGAACATACATCGACNGTTAAAACNAAGAAAAGAAANATGACAATAGGTGATGCATTAGAAGACTTACTGTCCCGGAGGGAGGAATAGTGGAGGATGTTCCTCTCCATATCATTCATTTGGAACAAGATGACCCAAAGAAGTGTACTGCAAAAAGATTGCAAAAATTTGGTCATGCAATTCTCCATACTAATATCAAGAAATCACCCAAAAGAGGGTTTCTTTTAGACCCAAAAGCAGGTATCCTATTAGGCCCNGATGATAAAAACAACATTGATAGGGGGGCTTCAATAGTTGCATTAGATTGTTCTTGGAAACAAATTGACAGCTCGCTTACTTACATAGAAAAGAATACGAATTTAGAAGGAAGAACACTNCCCTGNGTCCTTGCAGCAAANCCTGTTTCATGGGGCAAACCAGGGCGTCTATCCACTTCTGAAGCATTGGCATTGAGTCTGGTATTAATTGGACGCTGGGAGCAAGCTAAGAATATCATGAAACCTTTCAGATTCGGAGAATCGTTCTTTCAGCTAAATGCTGAGCCAATGGAGGCATATTCACAAGCGAAATCTAATAGTGAATTAGCGGAAATACAATGGGAATTTTTCGATCGCCCTGATTTATCTGACTTGTGAACCTGTAGGCATTTCAGAATCTAGAGTTAATACTGAAACGTTACCATCACCATCATCTGCGGCTAATATCATCCCTTCAGACATGATTCCTCTAAGTTTTCTAGGTTTCAAGTTAGCAACAAATATTACTTGTTTACCCAATAATTGCTCTTTTTGATATATTCCTTTCAATCCTGCGCAGACAGTTCTAGTAGAATCTGGACCATCTTCAATGGTAACAACGTATAATTTATCGGCATTAGGGTGGTCTTCAATATCAACTACCTTACCTGTTCTCATTTCAACTTTCATAAAATCTTCAAAATCGATATAATTCACATCCTCTTCTGTAACTTCTAATTTATCTGCATCGGTACCTGCAATTAGTTTTTCTCTTTCTAATATGTCATCAATATCTAATCTTTCGAATAGAGGTTTTGGTTTTTCATTGTTCCAATAAAAATCACTGTCGAAATTAAATGAATCCTCAAATAGTATATCATCGATATTTCTTTCTTCACCAAGCATTGACCACAGTTGATCTGATTGGAATGGTAGAAACGGACGGAGAGTAATGGCTAAACCGCGACAAATTTTCCAACAATAAGCCAATGTAGATAGAGATTTAGATTTCTCAGGAGAATCTTCTTCTCTCATGTATTTCCAAGGCTCTGAATGTTGAATTAATCCATTACCAATTTGTGAGATATTCATTAAAGATCTCAATGCTTCCTTAAAGCGTTGCTTCTCCATAGAAGNAATAGCACTTTCNAGTAAAGTTTGAATTTTTTCATTTGCCTCCACGTGTTCAGANGAATCAAAATATTGCAATAGTGGATTTNTACCGTTTTCTGAATCTAATCTATGAGAAAGAGTCATNACCCTGTGAACAAAATTTCCATATGTTCCNATTAATTCGTTATTGACCTTATCGACGTATTCCTCCCATCNGAAATCTGTATCATGACCTTCTGGCATATTAATTGAGAGGAAATATCTGAGTGTGTCGGGGTTATGATGTTCCAAGAATGAAGGTAACCAAACAGCGTGTTTCCTACTTTTACTAAATTGGCCTCCTTGAAGCATTAAATATTCCATTGCAGGAACATTGCTCTCCAATACTAACTCACCGCTATTTATGTCAGAACTGGGAGGATTACCAGAATTTGATGAATTAAGTCCCATAATTATGGCAGGCCAAATAACGGTGTGGAATGGAATATTGTCTTTACCCATGAAGTAGATGTGCTTAGGCTCAGTCCCTTCATCAGATTTAACCCACCATTTCATCCAATCATCAGGATTATCAGAGAATCTCTCAGACCAGATTTGTGAACATGTTAGATACCCTTGGACGGCCTCAAACCATACATAAATTCTTTTTGTTTCCCATTCATTTTCTGATAGTGGTAATTCAATTCCCCACTCCATATCTCGAGTTACTGCACGTGGTCTGAGGCCCATGTTCAGCCAATTCTTCGTCATAGCTCTGACATTCGGTTTCCAAACTTTCTGTTTAGTAATAGAATGTTTTTCTAATTCATTTTGGAATTGATTGAGTTGAAAGAAAAAGTGCTCAGTATCTCTGATTTCAATTTTAGCATCAGGATCCATCTTAGAGCGAGGATTAACTAATTCACTTGACTCATAAGTAGAGCCACATTCGTCGCATTGATCGCCTCTAGCTCCATCTGAACCACATATTGGGCATTCTCCTTCTACATATCTGTCAGGAAGAAATTTAGTAATTCCTTCTGAATTGATTGAGCAATATTGCTTCATAGATTGCTGTTTAAGAAAACCTGATTGTTTGAGTTTCGTAAAATATTCTTGAACAAGTTCTTTGTGTCTAGGATCTGTAGTACGATTATATAATGCTCCACCATAATCGATACCCCTTGGATCTATATTAGTCCCCCAAGAACAACCTAAATCGATTAAAGCCTGGGTGTTAATTTGATGATATCTATCCACTATCTCTTGAGGGTCTACATTTTCTTGCTCCGCAGTAACTGTGATTGGAGTCCCATGTTCATCAGAACCACTACACATAATTACTGAGCGACCTCTTGCTCTCTCATACCTATATTGAATATCAGCAGGTAAACAATTACCAGCAACGTGACCTAAATGTAGAGGGCCGTTGGCATAAGGCCATGCCATGAAAATTGCAACGCGTTCTATTTACACCACTTCCAATATACGTCTTTAGCAAAGCCGTGAGGCACCATGTTTATGTCTTAATCGCTCCTGTTGCGTCCCGAACTTAGACGCATATCGTGTACTTCGACAGGAAAAAAAACCCAAAAGTTCTCTAAGAGGCAATAAAAGTGGAACCTACTACATTAATTATTTTTTACGCATCACTAGCATTAGGCGCATCGTTCCTTTGCAGCATTCTCGAAGCTGTTTTACTATCGACCACGCATGGTCACATTGTAGCACTAAAGGATACTCACCCCAAGATAAGTAAAACCTGGGGCGACTTCAAAGATGATCCCGAAGGTCCCTTAACTGCAATATTGACTTTGAATACTATTGCTCACACGGTTGGTGCACTAGGAGTTGGACACGAAACAGAAGCAGCATTTGGAGATGGTGACTATGTCATTGCAGTATCTGCTTCATTGTTAACAATTGCAATATTATTACTGAGCGAAATTCTTCCAAAAACAATTGGTGCACTTTACTGGAGGAAACTAACTGTAAGTTCAGCNAGAATTTTGAAAATTTTAATGTTTATATTACTACCAATAGTATATCCAATCGAAAAATTACGTTCAATATTCCCGTCAGTTCACAATGAAGCAGTTACAAGAGATGAACTCTCTCACTTGGCAGATATTGCAGAAGAAAGCCAAGTAATAGAAAGAGACGAAGAAAAAGTTATACAAAATTTACTAGGATTAAGAGAAAAAACTGTTGCGTCAATAATGACGCCGAGGGTAGTAATGGAAACTGCATCAAGTGATGAAACAGTTTCAATGATTAGGGAGAGAATACCGATAATGGTTCATGGGAGAATGCCGGTGACTGTAAATCAAAATATAGATGAGATACAAGGAATGGTATTGAGGAGCGAAATTCTAAGAGAGGCTGCAGCAGATAATGATGATACTTTAATGGCAGATATTTCAAGAGATATGTATTCCTGCAGAGATGTTGACTCTGTAGATAAAGCTCTAGACATATTATTAGATAATAAAGAACAGATTTTGATAGTAAAGGATGAGTTTGGAGGTACTGTCGGACTAGTAACAATGGAAGATATAATTGAAACATTACTTGGAGTAGANATTGTCGATGAAGATGATCAAGATGCTATTGAAGAGGGCAATCACCACGAAGATATGAGGGAATTAGCTAAATTAAGGCTCGAATTGGAATCGGCAGAAGAATAATATCTAAAATGGTAATTTTTTTCCTAGTCTATCTGTCATTTCTAAATACCTATTTTCGTGTTTAGTTCCAGGTAAATTTATCTTAAACTGCCAGTATCTCCATGCAGCAATGGATAGTGTAGCAAGTTTGTGTAAATCAGGTAATGCATCTAATTCCTCTTTAGTTAGTTTTCTTACAGATTGATAACCTTCTAGAATTGCAACCCACCTATCATTAATTGGCTCACCTTCTTCCCATCCAAAACCAACGAAAGTCATTGCTAAATCAAACGCTAATATATCGTTACATACTTCTTCGAAATCGAGCAAGAATAATTCACCATCATTCTGTCGAATTACATTATCTGGGAATAAATCACCATGAATAATACCTTTGGGTAATTTTTCTAATCTTTCATATAAAGATCGAGATGATTTGAGAGTTAATAGAAAATCGTCCCAGCAATTCCTTTCATCTGCTATCTTGAATAATTTATCAAAAAGTTTTATTCCCATGGAAAAATCACTTTCTAGATTCTTTGGAGGGGCTGCCAAGTGCATATTGGCTTGAATTTGCCCTAATGTGAATAATGACTGATAGTCATTACCTAGCCATTCTCCGTCAATAAATGGTAGTATTGTCCAAGGAAGATTATTTTTCATTATTAGATATTCATTATTGTTGAATGAAATTGGCTTAGGTGTGGGTATGCCCAACTCTGAAAGATAGGTTGTAATTCCAAGTAAATATTCTACTCTGTCCTCATGTTGCTCATTCCATATCTTAAGTACAAGTTTTGTTCCATCAGATAGACTTAGTTTGTA
>NZDA01000022.1 GCA_002686525.1 Methanobacteriota archaeon
ATCCGTACTACCGTCGGTTCTGAATAGTTCCCAATAGTTCCAAGGAGTCCAGCCAAAGAAGTAAATTACATCTCCAAGAACTTCAGGATCGGATTCCATAGCACCATAGTTCATTGAATTAGCATTAAACCAAATTTCTCCATTGAAGGTCCATGGGGCAACCTCTGTAATAATGTAAGTTCCATCAAGCGTTCCATCAGATAATGCAGGTTCATGACCAGTATCAAAATTACCCCAGAAATCAAATTCAATATGCTTCTCCTGGTTATAGAGGAATTCATTTTCTGGGTTTTGATCAATAAAATCTGTACAATACCATTCACCGTTCATGTCATTATATTCACAGTAGTTCCACCTATCTTCAATCTCAGAAACATTTTCATCGGACCAGTGCTCAAAAAGTGGATTCGTACAGTACCATAAATCATCAAATCCATTAGCAACCTGCTCACTATTCCCTTCCCAAATACATGAAGTATAATTCCTCCAAGCAGAAGCAACAACTGTCGAAATTGACATAAACAATTCATCTCCATAAGGAGTAATCGTTTGTGGATAACCAAACCATTCTTCATCTTCACCAACTCTATATGTGGTTTCATTGGTTCCTGAACTCGTCCAGAGTTCAATCGTACTTATCTCCCAATCATCTCTGTAAGATCCCGCTGCAAAATATAATTTATCATTGAATTCAATTAGATCTGACGGATAACTCCCATAATTTGCTCCACCTGCGAAATCAGTTGGTTCTCTGATATCTTTCACTAGGGCAGTGGTCGATTCTATACCTGTAGTTTTCCACAATTCTTGACCGACAATTCCATCATTTGCTGAAAAATAAATCATTCCTCCGGCTTCAGTAATTTGTGAAGGATCACTGCTAGGTGAACCTGGATTAATATCCATTATCATTGAAGTTCCCTGAACAGTACCATCACTTCTCCAAAGTTCTGTCCCATTCACCCCGTTATTTGCAGAAAAATAAACTATATCAGCAATAGTCATCAAAGAACTAGGTATACTTTCAGAAGCTCCTGGATTAATGTCTGAAACCATATTTGTCCCTTCCTCTGTTCCATCAGTGAACCATAACTCAGTACCATTGATACCATTTGTCGCTCTGAAATATGCTCCAGACCTCGATTCAGTGATTAAAGAAGAAAAACCATTAACGGATGAAGATAACAGTCCTCTGGCATAACCTGGATTGATATCCTTAACCATGTAAGTTCCCTCTTCGGTTCCATCAGAATACCATAGTTCACTTCCATTGAGTCCATTACTAGCCGCAAATAGTATTCCTTCGCCAAATCTTACAGGGTCAATTAGTCCGCTAGAATAAGCGCCTGGAAAAATATCTTTTACCAATTGTGTTCCTTCTTTGGTTCCATCACTTACCCACAACTCTAAACCTGTAGAGCCGTTATTTCCGGTAAATAATACAACTTCATCTAATTCAATTATCCAAGTAAGACCTGAAGATCCTGGTGGTAATACCTGATTATCAGTCAGTCTCTCAAATACAGTATTGCAAAATGAGAAACTATGTCTTCCTTCATCAAGATGTAATACTCCGTCATTTTCTTCACCCTTCCCGGAACCATCATCAAATCCAGATATGACTGTTATTCCATTACTGATAGTAGGACAATCAACATTCGGGAGAGGTCTATACAAAATCACTTTATCAGATAGTTCTTGAAGAGATTGTTTTGTTGATTCAAGAGCATTATCAAGACTTTCTATGGCCTCACCTTCTGACTCTAATAAAGCCTGCAAGGCCGCTAATTCAAGAGTCTGATCAATCATAATATTATACAGTGCTGAATTGTTATAATCGCTGGAACTTATTTGAGAAAGCAGTTCTTCTCTTTCTTGGACTAATTCATCAATTTGTATCATCATAGAATTAGAAGTATTATTCAGAGCATCAAGATCGTTCCTTAAAGCTATATTTTCATTAATTAACGCCTCTAATAATTGAGTCATTTCATCTTGATTTTTCTGTAATTCATCTACATCCTCATTGGTTTGACTGATACTATCGTTTGACGCGCAACCGGCTAGAGCTGTTGATAACATCAGAATTGAAAGTAATATACTGACACTGCCCTTCATGAATGCGGGATAAATATAAACTCTAAAAACTAATTTATAAATTTAATAAAATAGCGTGAAATTATTCATTTTCCAAAAAAATATTCTTTCTGTAATATGATAATTCATCGATACTGCCTCTAATATCTCCTAATGCTCTATGACCTGAATTATTCCTCCATTTAGGTAATTCAGGATACCATCTTCTTACTAATTCCTTAACACTTGTAACATCTACACTTCGATAATGGAAGAAAGAGTGTAAATTAGGCATATATCTACGTAAAAAACGACGGTCTTGACCGATTGTATTTCCGCATAAAGGCGGTACCCCTGCAAGGCAATGTAACTGTAAAAAGTCTAAAGTTTGATTTTCTGCCTCACTCATAGTTATTTTTGAAGAACGTACTCTTTCTAACAATCCATTTTGTGTATGATGTGAAACGTTCCATTCGTCCATTTTTGCTAATTCTTCTTCAGAAACTGATATTGCGAAACTGGGTCCTTCTGCTACTATGGATAAATCTCCTTCGGTAACAATTGTTGCAATCTCAATGATTGTATTCTCATCCGGATCTAAACCTGTCATTTCAAGATCTATCCACACTAGACGGTCCTCAACCATGCTACTTGCGATGACAGTTTGGTCTTATTTGTTATGATGAAGCATCAGTTGATAATACATAAGTTATGCGAAGAATATGAGTGGTGTAGGGTATATCGATTTACTGAAGAAAAATCACTCTTTTCGTAGGTTATTCATAGCACAGGAATTATCCTATATTGGAGATTGGTTCACAGTAATTGCGTTATTCATTTTAGCTGGTGAATCAAGTGATAACTCACCCCTTGCTATAGCTGGAGTTTTAGCAACTAGAAGTTTCTCTTTAGCTGCTATGACTCCATTCACGGGTATGTTAGCTGATCGTTATTCACGTAAAGGATTAATGATTTGTTCTGATCTTGCGGCATTTCTGGTTTTATTTATTGTACTACAATTTGATTTATTGAATAATTTGTCTTCAGTATATTTTCTGGCGATTGCGATGGTTGCTGCTAAATCTATTTTTGANCCCGCACAATATGCATATCTGCCAAATATTTGTAACGATGAAGAATTACTTACTGCAAATGCGTTAGGTTCTGGCGGTTGGTCACTTGCACTAGGCATTGGAGCATCAATAGGTGGTTTAACAATTGCAGAATATGGGATTACAACTGCATTATGGATTGATGCGGTAACTTTCCTAGTTTCAGCGATTTTCATTATGACTCTCCCTTTTGGAGGNCCTGATACTAGCGAACGNGAAAATATGTCTGTAAATATTGTTGTTAAAGAAATTACAGATGGCTGGAAATATATAGTTAAGACTCCTGAAGTCAGAAGATTGGTNCTNGCAAAAGCGCTGTGGTCTTCNGGNGGAGGGGCNCANATATTTCTNTTGATACTNATAGGAATGGAAGCAGGATTTGGAGACATTGCCGCAGGAATAGGAATTTTATTCATGGCNAGAGGTTTTGGTTCTGGTTTTGGACCAATGGCNGGTAGACCACTAATGAATAATCANATCTTAAGNCCATATCTTATTGGACTNGCNGTAGGAATNTCGGGAATATTTTATGCAATAATTTCATTGATGGAATGGAATAATTTGCTATTACTAATGATTTTTATNTCTCATGCGTCTAGTGGTTTNAACTGGGTTCAATCAACCACCTTAACTCAAGAACGGGCTGGAGATGAATGGAGAGGNNGAGTTGCAGGTGCGGATTTCTTAGCACTAACTCTTATGATGGGATTATCAGCAATTACAGCAGGTTTCATACTTGAAAATCAATTCTTACAACTCAGAGAAGTNATAGCTTTATCTGCACTAATTCAGATNATTATGGGAATAGGTTGGATTCTATTTGCTTCTCCAAAAGAAAAAATAATTTTNAACAAAGATAAAACATTNGCTAGCCTATAAATCGTTGTAATCCTAACAGGATNATTAGCGGGGCTATAGAAAAAATAACATCTCTAAATAGCGATTTTGACGATAATTGAACTTGGTTAGTGATACGTTCACGAATTTCGTTATCNATTTTTTCTATCATTCCAGAAGCAGGATCTTTNGCCTTTGCTAATACCTCTTCCAGCATATCTACACCTTTATCCAAAAGANTAGTGANAATATCTTGAATTGGATTCGTTTGTTTTGGTTTGTGTACGCCATCATCATCCTCAGATACCTCAATTATTTCTCTCCAAGGCCTAGGAATTGTGAATTCATCTACTGTTTTTAGGAACTCTCGGCTAACTACAGTACCTTCTACAAAAATTTTAGCTGTTGTAAGATTGTACTTAGCAATAGTTTGGATATTTTTCCTNGATTTNGTAACTTTACCAAAGTCAACTATCAACCATATAATGCCCGCCAAAAGAAGTAATATTTTTCCAGATTCTGGGGTTTCTTCCCAACTAGTCCATCCAATGTCTCCATCGATAATTAGTCTTGCAGTCAATGCTATAATAGCAGGTAGTATGAACGAAAGAACTTCATTAAGGACTATTTTCCAAAATCCCTCCATCGGTAATTTCTTGAATTTAGTCAAAAACCACTTAATGTGTCCAGTTCTATTTCCGGGAGGAGCGTAAGTATTAACCAAATCGATTAATGGTGGTGCAATAAATAATAACCTCAGTAAAAATGGAACAATCAGAAGTAATAGATAAGCTTCCCAAGGNGAATCAGGGGGGATACTTGGGAATTGAAGTGCATCCGACATGGGACTAACTGAAACACCGTCTACCATGAATGTCACCCCTTCACTATCTTGACATTCTTGACAATGTATCTGCTTGGTTGGATGCTGTTCTCAGGAATAATACAGCTATAATTGCTGAAACAATAAACGCTGTACCCATGTAATAATGAGTATTTGTCATTAGAATTGCAATTCCTATCAATGAAGAATAAGAAATTACTTGACAAATAATTAGTAATCTTTCCAACATCACATATTCTAACTCATTAGTCCCATCAAATTCTCTAATATAGGAATTTATTAGGAAAAATATTGCTTGGAAAGGTAGAGCAGCGGCTAAAATAGTTAATCCTGTAACAACTATCATGTCCGGATCAGATTGGTCTAATTCTAGTCCTCGAAATAATATATTACCCATATTCAAACCTATTATCGATGCATGAATCGTCCAAGCTTTATCATAAGGCGAAGTAGGTTCTACTGTCGCATTAGATGGCATATTTTACACTGACATTTATTCAATAGTTGAATATTTCTCAAATTTATTCTTCTAATAATAGGATTTCAATATAGAATTAAGAAAATCAGTGTGGAATTTTTATTCATATAACGAAGCATGTTTCGCCCTAGTTTTAGATATTTTAGGACTGACCACCATTGCACAATATGGATTATTTGGATTATTAGCAAAATAGTTGTGATGATAATTTTCAGCCACATAGAAATTGATTAACGGGGAAACTTCGGTTACAATTTCATCAACAAAGTTTTGTTGAAGATAGTTAATAACTTCGTTAACATCAGATTTTTCTTCCTCATTCTTGTAAAACACAACGCTACGATATTGAGGNCCTATATCATTACCTTGACGATTCAATTGGGTTGGATCATGGCATGTAAAAAATACTTCTAACAAAATTCTTCTTGGTATGATTTCAGGATCAAAAGTTACCTCCACTACCTCCGCATGACCACTCGTTTTACTACAGACCTGTTCGTATGTTGGATTCTGTAAATGTCCACCACTATATCCAGGGATAACTGTTGAAACACCTTTCAGTCCCAATAGAGCTCCTTCAACACACCAAAAACATCCTCCTCCAAGGACAATTGTTTCCATCATCTCACCTTCTGTAATTTGGAGCTTCACGTGTTATTTCTACGTCATGAACATGAGACTCTGATAAACCTGCATTGGTGATTTTAACGAAACTACAATTATTCTTCATAGAATTAATATCTGGATTTCCAGTATAACCCATACTAGAACGAAGACCTCCAGTTAGTTGATGTATTACGTTTTCAACTGGTCCTCTGGCGGGTACTCGACCTTCGATTCCTTCAGGAACATATTTACTTGTATCTCCCTGTTCTGATTGGAAATAACGATCATGAGCGCCTTTACTCATTGCTCCTACTGAACCCATTCCACGATAAACCTTGTATGATCTTCCTTGGTAAAGAATTACTTCTCCGGGTGCTTCATCGGTTCCTGCAAGAAGACTTCCTACCATGACACAATCCGCTCCAGCGGCGATTGCCTTGGCAATATCACCGCTGAACTTTATACCTCCATCTGCAATTACTGGAATATCTAATTTCTTACATATAGAAACAACGCTTTGAACAGCAGTTAATTGAGGAACGCCTACGCCAGAAACAATCCTAGTAGTGCAAATTGACCCAGGGCCGATTCCAACTTTAATCGCATTAGCTCCAGCAGAAATTAATGCTTCTGCAGCTGCTGCAGTAGCCACATTTCCTGCAATAATCTGAGATTCAGCGCCAACTATTTCTCTGATTTTCGCCACAGTATGTATCACGCCGTGGGAATGCCCATGAGCGGTATCAACTACTACTGCATCTGCACCTGCTTCAAATAATGCAATTGCTCTTTGAATTCCTTTTTCACCAGTTCCTGTGGCTGCAGCAACTCTCAAGCGTCCATGTTTATCTTTACATGAATCAGGATTATCTCTACTACGCTGAATATCTCTAACTGTCATCATCCCAGTACATTTCCCTTCTGNATCAACAACTAATAATTTCTCAATTCTATGCTTATGTAATAATTTCTTAGCATATTCAGGATCCACNTGTTCAGGAACCGTGACTAAATCNGTAGTCATCATTGTAGANACAAGTTGGNTNTCATCATCAACAAATCTAATATCNCGATTTGTGATTATACCTACTAGAGTTTCATCTTCATCGATTACCGGAAGGCCAGAAAATCCGTGTTTTTCTGTCAATCGACGCATTTCACCTATTGTTGTAGAAGGTNTAATCGTGATAGGGTCCAAAACTAAACCAGATTCGAATCGCTTGACAGAATTGACCTTCGATGCTTGCTCTTCGATTGTCATATTCCTGTGTATTACCCCTATCCCACCTGCTTGAGCTAGAGCTATAGCCATACGAGATTCTGTTACTGTATCCATAGCAGCAGACATTATTGGAATGTTCAAAGATATAGTCGAAGTGAGTCTAGTCTTCAACTTGACCTGAGCTGGAAGTACTGCCGATTCAGCAGGTAACAAAAGTACGTCATCAAAAGTCAGAGCCTCTGGTATGCTATCGTTTGCCATTAAAGACGGCCTAGACCATTCCTATTTGAATGGTTGCTATGCTGGCATAGGAAATATTTACCACGTATTCTAATTTTGCTTTCCTTCAATCGCAATAATTACCATTGCTGCGCCAAGAATAATTCGAGGGTCTAACTGATTTCCTTCGGGAATATCAACAGTAAGCTTCTGAATTACAGGATTCATCTTTTGTGTAAATATAATTGTAGGATTTCCAGGAAAATTTAGCGCAAATTGCTGAGGGAATACATACTTTGCAAATGGGACAATTCTACGTATAATAGCGCTAAACATCCTATCTTCTTTTATTTCAGCAAAAATTTGTTTATCTGAATCAAAAACTGAGTAACTATCTTGTAATATTGATTTTCTGAAATGTCGTTTGACACCGCCTATAAAATCACCATTTTTTGAGTCAGAAAAATCATAATTACCGGATAAGTCTAAGACATTCCTAGCCTTTATTTTCAATATTTCTTCTGTTTCGCTTTCATCGGTATAAACTCTAATGTCTTCTTTTATTTTGAAGGCTTTTTGATAAGAATAGCCTATTAATTCCTCTTGGTTATCATCAGAATATATGTGAAATTTTTCGCCCAAAATTTTGAGTAATTTTTTCCTGATAAGATAGTGATTACTTTCAAGTAAGTCTGTCATCAAACATTTCGTAGAGGTTGTAAGTCATAGTCTATTCGCCTGCCAAATATCTCTTTAGTTGCGTAGAATTGAAATCTAAACCTCAACTCGAGGTGTTATCTGACACTGCCCCTCTGAGGGAATTGATGTCTGAGTTGATGCCTATGCAGAATCCTGTGACTAAAATTGAACCAGAAATTGCGGCTCGTCTAGCAAAACAAAGTTATCACTTAGTTGGAGAACATGGTGGAGTCAAAGTTTGCCACTGGACTAAACAAAGTCTCGTCGCAGATAGATCTTGCTACAAAGGAACATTTTACGGGATTGAAAGTCATGGCTGTATGCAAATGGCTCCGAATGTAGACACCTGTAATTTAGCGTGTACATATTGCTGGAGGGAACCTCATTCAGATGCTCTAACAAAGATTGATGATGATCCATATGAATTATTTCTTCAGTCTGTTAAAGCCCATCGAAGATTATTAACTGGTTTTGGTGGACATCCTTCAGTACCTAGAGAAAAATGGTTGGATGCTCAAGACCCAAAACATGTTGCTATTTCACTTAATGGAGAGCCAACACTTTACTCTCGATTAGCTGAATTCTTAGATATTTGTCATCAGCATGGTGTTTCAACGTTCTTAGTTACAAACGGTTCATTACCAAAAGTAATTGAAAATCTAGATACTCTTCCAACTCAACTATACGTTAGTGTGGATGCACCAAATAAAGAAATTTTTGATAGAATCTGTAAACCAAAATTTGACCAATCAGCTTTTGAAAAACTAGAGCAAACACTTGAGTTGCTTCCAAGCCTAGATACGAGAACTGTTTGTAGACATACACTAATCAAAGGAGAATCCCTTGGCCATTGGAATGATTACGCAAGATTGGATAATATTGCTGACCCAGACTTTATTGAAGCTAAAGGCTACATTTATGTAGGAAATTCGCAATCAAATCATACTATTGAAAATATGCCTTCCCATGACGAGATAATGGAATTTTCAAGAAATCTAGCGCCATTAGTAGGAAGAGAAGTTCTTTCCGACAGAAGAGAAAGTAGAGTTGCGCTCATCGGTAAAGAAATGATTCCAGTCACTCTGCCTACAAAAACTAGAGATTTACCTAAAGATTTAGGAATTGCCAAGCCTCAGAAATTTTCTCTTCCACAACTTTAGGCCTGTATCATTGGCCTACTAGAGCCACATTCAGGACATAATTGATCTGTACTCTCTCCATAATCATAAAAACAGGCTGGACATGATGGAGATAAAACCATTGAATTTTTACCGCTAAATACAGATATCTTTTCTTCATCCACTCTCTCTAGATTAAGAATATCTCTCTCAATCTCGGTCATTTCAAATCGACCAGGACCTCCTAAGTTCAGTAATACGTCAGGAGGAAGTGTGATAGTTCCGGTATCGTCAATAATTAATTCTCTTGAATCGGATAAATCGCCAATATCAACATCGGTNCCGTGCTGCGCGATAAAACGGCCCTCTCGAAGTTCAAGAGAGCGTTCACAAAATGATGCCACTTCTCTATTATGAGTTACGAGCAGGAACGCAACTTGGCTCTCATGATGAAGTTCATAGAATAATTGTAATACTTCTCTACTNGTAATTGGGTCTAAAGCTCCTGTAGGCTCATCAGCTAAAATTAATTTTGGTTCTGTAATTAATGCTCTAGCGATAGCGACCCTCTGTTGCTCACCNCCAGAAAGTTCTTCCGGCATTCCATATATTCTATCGCCCATACCAAGTTTTTCAAGAAGAGCTTGTGCTTTAGGTCTTGCATTTCTAGCTAGTATTCCCTGATGGATTAGAGGTTGTGCAACATTATCAATGGCATTAAGATGAGGAAGTAAATTTGAATCTTGAAAGATAAAAGACACAGTCTCCTGCCTTAGTTTAACTAATTGCTTACCTGTCAATCTAGTCATTCTAGTTCCAGCTAACTCTACAGAACCCGCAGATGGCTTCATTAATCCACCTAAGCACTTGAGTAGTGTAGATTTACCAGATCCTGAAGGACCTACTACTGCCACTGCTTCGCCTTCATTTATGGAAACACTCAAACCTCTAAGAGCAACTACGTTACCATCTTCTGCATTCGATTCATATATGTGATAGATGGAGTTTGCGCGAAGAATTTCTTTTTGTTTTTCAGACATTTTACTCACCCTTTAATACCGTAGCTAAATCAGAATCAAGTGCTCTTCTAGTTGTAAATAATAAAGATAGAATTACTGCAATTAGAACCAATCCGTTTACTGCAATAATCTCAAACCAAGGCCATATTAAATCTCTGTCAATAGGGTTACTCTGACCGAGGAATAATTGGAAAATAAATCCAAATACACTAAAGAACCCATTGAAGGATTCTGAAACTGCTAGACCAAGTGTGACACCTAGAACCATACTAACTAGAAGAATAGACATGATTTCGAAGAGTACTAGCCGAATAACCTGATTTGGACTTGCACCTATTGCTTGTAATATTGCCAACTCTCTTTTTCTCTGACTTAATACTAAGGAAAGGAATACGAATGCTGATGAAACCGATGCTAAAGCAGCTACAACGAACATCATACTTAGTAATCCAGGTGTACCAAATATCAAACCACCATTACGCTCATTATCTTCGTGAGCAGTAGACCAATCAGATGCTGATATTACGCCAGTGTTACTCTTAATATCCGCACTTAATAGTTCTAATGCTTTGGAACAGTCTGTGTTATGCTGATCGCATAATTCAAACATCCATACTGAAGAAGTATGTGAATCTACAACTTGGTCACCAACAAGTTCCCTGTATGAGTTCTCTCCAATAACTATCGCTGAAGAGGCTTCGATCGAAGTAATTCCAGGAACCCATTGGTGACGGCCAGCATAATTAACAGTAGATTCTGTTGTACCTTTTTCAACAGGTAGCCCAAACTCATTCAATTCATATGTTGTATATACCAATGTAAGTGATTTGCCTCTAGATGGATTGTCTAAAGAATCACGAGCATCGGAGCCAGCAGTATATCCACCAAGACGCCATTTTTCTGATATTTCATCAATAGTATTCCCATTAGGGATTGCCTGCGAATCCCAAATCAATGTATCTTCATGTCCATCAAATACTACCCAAGTTAGCAGCATAACTCCTTCATCCTTTGTTTGAGTAAGTGTCCTAGCTACGGAAGTCATAGAAGAAATATCTTTGATATCATTATCTCCAATAGAATTTATTGAAAGCATGATTTTATCTCGAGCTTCCGCTTCAGTTAACGAACTATCAAATTGAACCATAAGATCNGCTCCATTCTGAGCATTAGTCGTCCTTTCGTCTACCATTGTACCAGTGTGTCCCTGTACCGCGGCCAATGTTACTATGGAAAGAGTCAACAAAAGAATCAATGATAATCGACTCACTGATGTAGTTGAGCCAGAACCACTCAATCCTCTGCGAATATCAGAAATTGCNGGAGACCANCCAAATAAGCGATTCAATATNTGNGGNCCAGAGGCACCTATNTGCGATANAACAAGGGCCCCNCCTATCCAAAGGAAAAANGGCCCTAGNAGNAGAAGAANTGCGTTAATAATGAAGTTAGTAAATATCCCGCTGCTACCTATAGGNCCGTATCCCCCGTTAGATTGAATCCAACTTTCNATAAAGGCAAGTAGACCNAACACAAAAGTTGCCCAATGTAAAACATATAATGGCTCTCTTTGATTACTAACCTTCCTAACACCTTCATCAATTTCCATACTAAGGAATCGTTGAGTAGTTACAGA
>NZDA01000023.1 GCA_002686525.1 Methanobacteriota archaeon
CCAAATGGGAATAATAATTCATTATTTAGTATTGATATTGAAAATTTATGGCGCAAGCCCCCTTCTAAATTTAATCCCCCCCGAGAAAATGTTCGGTGGCCTGTAGTTTCAGGAATTACAATTGTTAAGAATAAGAGTAGACCAATTAAGACTCAAACTGTAGATCCACGACCTTTTTCTCCTAACCCATCAGGAGTACAAGTCAGTGACTTTAGGAATGGTTTCAAATTATTAGATAATCAGAATTTTGAATATTGGTCTCCTACCAAACTTGAGAAATGGTTACGTTGCCCTCGTTCAGGTTGGTTGACTAGAGGCTTAGGAATAGAGATAGAAGAAACTCAAAAAGAAGATTTAGATGCTAGAACTCATGGCGATCTTTTNCATAAAATTCATCATAATCTATTACTTGANACTCTTAGATTCCAAGAAGGAGAGTCTAGAGATATTAAGTCGGTATTAAATAAAAAAGAACCAATAAATATTTCAGAATCTAATGTTGAACCTGAGATTTTAATGCAAAGGGCACTTTCTAATCTAAATGAAATCGCTCCTTGGTTGAATAAAAGTGATGCTGTTTCAACAAATAGAATTAGAATGATGACTGGAATGAGTATCAAAGACTGGGAAAATTGGACNTTGGAGCAAAAGCCNGTACCTTTATCAGGAAGNATTGGACGACTGATAAAAGAAGAATTTCAATTAAAAAATGTCATACCTATTGCTATTGAATGGAGTTTACGATACCCTAATACAAAAACAAATGGGATAGAAATAGATTTACCCTCCGAAATAACGTTACCAGATGGAGAATCGGTATCTTCAATTCATTTAACAGGAAAAATAGATCGCGTAGATTTAGTTCCGTTTGATTCNGAAAATAATATNTGGATTAATGAGAATGGTAGTNATGAAGTNGCACCATTAGANCTATACAAACGAGAAGATTGGAAACCCAAGAGATTAGTAATTATTAGAGATATTAAAACAACTGAAACGACCGATAGAAAAGAGAGACATTACAAAGGACTTCTAGAAGAATTACAGTTGGCTCTTTATGCTAGGGCATGGGAAATCGGGAATCCTGGAGATTTAGTTGTTGGGGCAGGAATATCTATTTTAGGGCATAAAACCTCTCATTTCATTGAAATTTCCCAATATCATGCTATATCTGACTTACAGATGATTGGTGAAAAAACCGAGATTACTCATAATCAATTCAGATTTCTTGATGAGGATAATTCCCCCAACAGTGATCCATTTAGAGCATGGCTNGCNTCTCGAATATCTGTTGCATTAAATGTCGCTAGCCGGGCAAACAAAGGATTCACAAATCCTATCCCAGAAAAATCTAATTGTAAATATTGTAAAGTTAGCAATCTCTGTGATGTCAAATTGGAAGGTGATTTCTAATGAAGTTAAATCGAGCACAATTATTAGCACTTAATTTAGATTCACATATAGTTGTTGATGCAGGAGCAGGTACTGGAAAAACTAGTACAATTATTGATAGAGTGATAGAGCACTATCTATCAGAGAATCAGAGAGCTACTAGGATTTTGCCTAAGCCTGAAAGNCCATTCGAATTATCAGGCGGGATGCANGTATCNGGGAAATCAGATACACAGAATCTTAGAGAATGGGGTGGGTTATTACCTGGAGAAGTGGTNTTACTAACTTTCACAAATAAAGCCGCTGATGAGATGAAAGATAGATTACGGAAAAGACTAACAAATTTGAAACCAGGTCCGATTAGTGATGACGGAAATATCAGGACAGACCCCAGAATTCGCAAAGAAGGTTTTCCTGAGCAGTTATTGACTCTGTTAGATGATGCACCAATTGGAACAATTGACTCCTTTTTCAATCAGTTAGTCTCTCCCTACAGAGGAATTCTTGGTGATTCCTTAACTCAAGAAAATATCTCTGACTCTGGAAGAATACTATTAACGGAATCTGCATTGAACATTTTATGGAGATTATCTTCACAACCTTCACGTCTTTCTGAAGCAGTNGATGCCGGAGTTCCAGCAAATCGATTTATTGGACCAAAAGAAGTTTTAGAGTCTCGAGATAGAATTCAACGACATTATGCTGGACGAAATAGGGCGATTGGAGTGATACGGAATTTATCAAAACGTTCAATATTTATAGAAGAAGCAATAAAAGGGCTAAGTAATTCAGAAGGTAAAATTATTCCAGAAAAAATCCTTGATACAATTATTTATTCTATAAATCCTGATGAGTTAAATTATTTTATTCAAGAAACTCAAAACATAATATTCAATTTTTGTGATAAAGTAAAAGAATATCCCAATGAGTTAGGTTCCGGTTGGGCTAATGAAACTCGAATCGGATGTTTAGATTATCTTGCATCATCACCACCAAAAGAAACGACATACGATAAATTAGTTTGGTTAAGTTATGTTTACAATTGTGTTGTTACNAGGAAATCATTGTTCAAAAATTCCTCATCAGATAAACCAACAATTTTCCCTCGCGGCAATCTGCCTANTGANGAGAATAACTGGTTGAGAGGAATAAACAATTTAGGNAAAGTTAGTAGTATCATTAAGCCAATCAGTGAAGAACTGAAGAAATTATGGAATTCAGAAATTGGAGAAATAATACTTCATTTTGTACGTTTAACAATGGTAATTAACAAAGAAACTCCTCCCTGTACACCTGTAGATTGGGAAAATCCGATCTTCAGCTTGGATCATTCAATACCTGAAAATCACCCTGATGTTAATCAAGACACTACTTACGGCTTTTCTTTGGAACATGAAGCTAGAAATTTGGAAGATTTACGTATTGTTATGAAAGGATTTAATGGAATAATTGAGAAATTAAAGGAAGTAAATGAAGTACATGATTTCGACGATATTCAAAGAATGGCTGGAGATTTATTATTAGCAAATTGCCCCAAAATATGTGAGAAATTTTATCCCGAGGAGGTTATCAATGCGTTGAATAATTGNCCTTCAGAGTCTTGGAAAGATGATCATATCATTAATGCAATATCAATCCTTGAAAATCTNGAAAAAGATTCTATGTTTAACATTAAAGAAAGTAAAAATGATTTAGATAGAAGGTATGATTTGTTAAAGAAAATTAGAAGGAGATATAGGGCCTTCATTATCGATGAGGCCCAGGACAATTCACCCCTTCAATGGAAGTTGCTTTCGAGACTTTGGGGGGGCCGTTATTTTGGAGAAACCGAAGCCTATGAAGAACCAGACACTCCATGGCAACCGACGATTTGCTATGTTGGAGATATCAAACAAAGTATCTATGCGTTTAGGCAAGCAGAAGTAACAGGATTTAGAAACTTCTCTNAGANNCTAAGAGGNATTAATATTCATGAATTTAATAGTATTTCNGAATTAACTATTCCGGGTAGAGAGTTGAGAAATAGAGATTTCAGTAGAGATCCAAGAAATTCACACCAAATCACCATTGCTAATGCCAAGAAACATTATGAGAATGGAGGCCAGGATCTTCTTGGCTGGATTCCATTCAATCAATATGATGGCTTAGATGTGGGCTCACAAAAAGAAACGGATTTAAGAAAAGAAGGATATATCAAATTGAAAATTAATTATCGGACAGATGGAGGATTACTAGGAGTAATGAATGAATGGTGGGATGATGTNTTTCATACTAGGCATAGACGAGTATTCAACGGTGAGTTNTATGCTGATCCTCAGAGATTAATTCCAGCCACATTCAATTCGAAAATCAGTGGAGATATCGAATGGATATGTCCACTAAATCATGATTTTTCGATTAATCCATCTACTAACTTAAATGAATATTTAGACGCCTTTGATTCAGGAGATTCCTTAGAAAGACAAGGGCTGATGATTGCTAAAAGAATCAAACATTTGATTGAAGGTAAACCTGTTAGAGTAAAATCTTCTAATGGAGATTGGGATATTTTACCCACATGTGAAAAAGTNCCTCCAAGCGAAATCATGGTTCTTTTACCTTCAAGAAGAAATATTAGAGANATAATTATTAGATATCTAAATGATTTTGATATCCCTTCACAAGCTGATAGAGAAGGTGGATTATTGGATAGACCCGCAGTGCATACATTGGATGGTTTATTGCAGTTTATTGCTAGACCAAATGATCTTCATAATGCAACTTGGGTTGCCAGATCTTGTTTAATTGGGTTTAACGATGAACANATAAATGANTTCATCGGAAATAGCAAAAATAACGAGAATTTATTANATCGATTAAAGGATTTAGCTATTAATTCNCGACAGAGAGAATTGGTAGAACATTGGATTGATTTATCTGAAAAGGGATTGGTAAACGAATTGTTAGAAGACACTCTAGATTATTCTGATTTATTACTAACCTATCCCGAAGAATCATCATTACAAGANGTGGAACAATTCATTGATTTAGTCTCGTCTTTAAGTTCAGAATTAGGCGGAGATGCTATAGTAATCGCAGATAAAGTCGGTCAACTCAGAGAAAATGAATCCTCAACAATGGAAGCAATAACTATCCCTCCATCTGATGCGGTAAGAATAATGACTATACACGGCTCTAAAGGACTTGAAGCAAGTGTTGTATTTTTAGTAGATATTTTTTCTAAGAGACAAACAAACCTCACGATTGANAGCCGTTCCAGAACAATGGTAAGTCCAGAGATATTTGCTGGTAATCCTCTTCCTTGGACCGATGAACAACAAATTAAATCAGCGACTTGGATGCACACTAAATGGCTTTATCAGTCTAGGAAAGATGCTGAAGCGAGACGTTTGTTCTATGTTGGGGCAACTAGAGCAAAGAATAAATTGATAATTGTAGGTTCTCCAAAAGGAACTCTTTGGGATGATANNGAATCGGAAAATGGATTGAGAATTCCTTGGTCATATACTCGCCCTCTACCTCAATTAGGACAAATATGGTTAGAGTCTTTAAAACAAGGTTCTATTCGAAGAAATGAAGAAGACTCTGTTTGGATATCGCAAGAATCTATTGGTAAATTAGATGAAAAAGAACCTAGATATTTAAATCCATTTTCAATGGCAAAAAATTCTTTTTTAGGAAATGATTTACTTAGTGGAATGACAATATTACATAATGAAGACTGCTTTTCTGTTGATGAGTTAGAAACTAATGACGAAATTCATACTGCATCTATGAAAATATCGTTAAAGGATGCTGCAGCCANACTTTCACAGAATAATAAAATCCAGTCACTAANTCCAAGAGTTGACTCTCATTANAGAGTCAAAACAGCACCACATCGCNTATCTGTATTATCTGAATGCTCTAGACGCCACTGGTTTGAAACAAGAGGAGGATTGATTTCAGCACCTATAATGCCAATTTCAGAAATATTTACAGTTGACGACTCAGAGAGTAGTTTTGATGGGGCACTTTTCGGATCAGTAGTTCATCGTATTGTAGAAATTGGCATACCGAATCCTGGAAATTTATCTGAGAATTCNCCCTCCTTACCGAAATCTTGGCTCCAAAAGAATCCGAATAATCTCACAAATTATGAAACTCATAAGAAAATTTATGATGAATTACTTACTGATGAATCGGACATACTAAAATTTANTGATTTAGTATTAGAAATGACTACAAGATTATCTAGAAGTAAACTTGGAAGGTTAGTCTCTGGAGAAATTGTTGATGGTGAAAAAGTTGAAGGATTAAGAACTGAACTACCGTTTAATATTAGTTTCAAAATCCCTGTTAATGGACTGAAAAGAGGACGTTGGACTCCAAGTGGTTTAGATCAACTCTCCTTGATTAATGATGTATTGGTTCAAATGGATGGGATAATAGATCTTGTGTTATGCACTAATAGCGAATTAGGGCCCTCTGTCCGCCCTATCGATTTAAAGACCGAAGAGGCATCAAAACTATCCTCAGGAGAATTGGATGGATTATTGGAGTCTTTAGGAGATGAATCTTATGAGCCAGCTTGTGAAGCGGAATTATCAATGTTAAATCACCATAGAATGCAGTTAGCACTGTATTACAGAGCATTAGAAAGAATCGAAAGCAAAAAAGAGCATTCTCGCAAGGTCTTACGTCCTGCAATTTGGGTTGGAGTAACTGGGAGGTTGGTTGAATATCCTGAAGAGTTATTCTCCAAAGCGCAGAAAGAGTTGGATGAGATACTAATGAAAGTTGCTTCAATTGAGCTTAATCCACAGGAAGATCTTTCCCAACATCCTCCTTTAGAGATATCATCATCAGAACCCTGTGATTATTGTCCTTTTTCTAAAGGTAAAATACCGATTTGTGGGCCAATAANGCAGGAACTATGAATTAAAGATTCAAAGACTGTACCTTTCAAGATAGTGNNATGTCCGTGGACTTAGACAGACTGATGGCAAGAGCAGATGAGCTATGGGAAGAATCAATAATTCCCAGTTTAACAGAATTTATCAGTATTGAGGCTCTTTCACCAAGCTTTGAGCCTGAATGGAAAAGTAAGGGAGAACTTACTGCGACTATTGACTTNTTCACAAAATGGTTAGTAGAACAAAAATTGGAAGGAATGTCATATAATGTCCATCAAATAGAGGAGAGAACTCCGGTATTGTTGGTTACAGTTGAAGGAACTGGTCCGGGTGAAGTAATATTCTATTCTCACTTAGATAAACAGCCGTCTAGAGCTAATCTCTGGTCTGAAGGATTACACCCTTTAGAAGCAGTACGAAGAGAGCCTTGGCTGTATGGGAGAGGTGCTTTAGACGATGGATATGGAGGTTATGTATGTGTAACAGCTCTAAAAATGCTTCAAGAACAAGGGATTCCGTACCCTCGCTCTCACTTTTTAATCGAAACCTGTGAGGAATCAGGATCTTATGATTTACCACCTTATTTGGATTTATTAACCGAAGACTTAGGTAACCCTGACTTGATTGTAGTCCTTGATAGTGGTGGCCCTGATTATGAACATATATGGGTTACAGAGGCTTTGAGGGGTTTAGTAGCGGGTAATTTATCAGTTCAGGTATCAAATGAGGGTGTTCACTCTGGAATGTCTGGCGGAGTTATCCCTTCATCATTTAGGATACAAAGAATGCTATTAGACAGAGTTGAAGATTCAAAATCTGGTAAAATCTTAATCCCTGAAATGCATGTAGATATTTCTGACAAGGTCCGAAAGGAGGCTAAAGATCTTGGAGACCTTTTAGGAGATGAACTATGGTCACAACTCCCTGTTTTAGATAGCTTGAGGCCACAAACAGAAGGTGCTTCAGAGATTCTTCTTGATATGAATTGGAGACCAGCTATGGCAGTTATTGGAGCAGATGGTATGCCTTCAACCCAGTCTGCAGGTAATGTTTTGAGAACAAACACAGATCTCAAATTAAGTTTCAGGATTCCTCCAGGTGTTAATTCCGAAAATATTGATATTATATTGAAAGAAACTTTTGAACGAGACCCCCCTTATGGCAGTAGAGTAGAGTATATTCCAGATGCTGCAGCGGATGGTTTCCATGCTCCACCGATGGATGGGAAAATTGCAACAGCGCTTTCAGAAGCATCGATGCATATTACAGGATTACCTCCAATGGCAACCTGGGTTGGAGGCACCATCCCATTCATGTCAATGATGCAGAAAAAATATCCTAAAGCACAATTTTTCTGTACTGGTACCGGTGGCCCTGGTAATAATGCTCATGGACCCGATGAAAAGCTACATATTCCATCATCAAAAAGACTGACTGCAGTTTTATCTGCAACTATTGCAGCACTATCTGAATAAAATATTAGAAATAGCCAATTCTTAGACAAAGAATCCGCCGAAGTTAAAGCGAGGATATGATTCGAGTAAGGTGAGGGAGTCCAATGACTAATGATGAAGGCGAGTCAATTACGCCAGAAATTCGTATCAAACAATTAGAGGAAAGATTGGTTGAAGAATCAGATAGACTAGAGAAATTATATGTTGCTTATCGTAAAGTTGAGCAAGAACTTGAAGAGAAAAATGCGATAATTGATGTTTTAGAAAAAGAAGCAATTGATAAAGAAATTGAAAGAGAAGGTATGGAGACTCTACTTTCAGATAAGGATAATAGAATCCATGAGATGGAAATGGAAGGTGCAAAGGCATCTACGAGAATTAAACATCTTGAACCTAAATTAGAAAAAACAGAGGAAATGTATACCCGCGAAAAGGCTAGATTAGGACGAGTTTTCGAAGTAGCAGAGGAGCTCGATGAAGCACTTCAGACCGCTCAAGTTGAATTAACTGCAAGAGATGATTGGTACGTTCAACATATGCAATTATTCGAGAATTTAAACCAAGCTATACAGACCAGGTATGAGATGATTGATTCTGCAATTGAGAAGAGTGCTGAATTCGCTAAGAAGCAAGAAACTTTCAAATCAAGAATGGATGAAGCTTTGGACGCTGCTGAAGAAGCAGTAGCCCATGCAAAAGAGATGGAAGAAGAACTTCCTGAAGAATCTGAAGACTGATCATTCCGGCTTTGTTCCATCAGCTCGCTTAATGCATTTTGCAGGGATTCCTGCCCAAACCTCTCCATCGGGAATATTAGTCCATTTTGGTACTACTGCTCTAGATGCTACAACTGCATTCTCGCCAATAATACACCCCGGTTGTATCACCGAACCCATTCCAATTAATGCATCGTTACCAATAACAACAGGCGCCATTACTAACTCTCCACTTTCTGTTAGGTGAGCATTGATAATCGCTTTACCTCCAATTACTACCCTATCACCTAATGTTACGGAGCCAGCATCGTTTAGATAGGCTGTATTTATCTGTACGCCTTGACCTAATTTTGCTCCAGATAACATGTAGTATATATTACCAATAAATGATGGTACTATGAATGGTAAGAAAAACAGTGCAATTCTATGAAACACCATAGACCAAGCCCATTGAATGGTTACGAATGATTGTAGTGGATATCTCCCAGGATCTAATCTAGGTCTGAATAATCCTCCAATTGTTCCACAAATTATCACTAAACTAATGCCCCATGTCATCATGGCCATACCTGTAGCAATTCCCATGAATACAAATTTTTCAATGGCAATTGAATCAAGATCGANCATCATGAATAAACTTGGATCGGTACTGGTCAATTCTAAAATCTTGTAAAAAACATAAACTCCAGGTGTTGCAGCGACACCTACTATAATTGCTAAAAAAGGAATTAGTGATGCAGTTAGTACATTTTGGACAATTCTGAAAGACTTCATAGTATCACCGATGTTTACTCGTAAGGCTGTCATAAAAAGATGTTTTTGGCGACGGCAGTATCAATAGATGGAGTCCAACCGAAGGGTTATGGAAGGCGCTTCCGGGATATTAGGAGATNGCAAGAAAGCTGTCAAAATCCATCATTTAGTCAAAGCGCCAGAGAATACTCCTCAATCTATTTCTAGAAGAGAATCTTGGGACGCAACCAAACCTGCTACTGTTTACAAAACTCCTGAAATGTTACAGGATGGTACAAGTTGTACAGCAGCCACAGTAATTTTGAGAACTAAGGGATGTGTATGGTGGTGGAAATCAGGTTGTACATTCTGNGGNTATTTTAATGACGTCAGGGATGATGTCACAGCTAACGATTTGTTTGCTCANTGGGANGAAGCGAAGAGATTGACAAATGATTTTGAAGGATGCAAAATGGTAAANGTNTATACTTCNGGNACATTTTTTGAAGATCGAGAAAATCCTCCTGAATGGCAGGAGAAGGTTTTGAAGGAAACTTATGAAAGAGGGTTAGAATTAGTTGTTGAAGCTCAAGCACACTTATGCAGCCCTGANAAATTATCTTGGGTTGCTGAAAGACATCCGGGTTGCACNGTTGCNATCGGTCTTGANGCGTATGATGATACAGTATTACGCTTCCATTGTAACAAAGGNTTTTCCACCAAGACNTGGAGAAAATCTGTTCAAAANTTGAGAGANGCGGGATTACGCGTTAAAACGTATTTATTATTCAAGCCACCNTTTATGTCGGAAGGAGATGCTCTAAACCTAACTTGNGAGTGGTTGGAACAGGTTGCACCTCTTTCCGATGAGGTTTCAATTAATCCAATGAACATTCAAAAAAATACTGTAGTAGACAGAATTTTTCGAAATAGAGAATATCGTCCACCATGGCTTTGGTCTTTAGTTGAGATGATTGAAAGGACGCANGATAAAATTNTAGATTCNGGTTGNCGAACCATTGTTCATCCAACTGCTGGTGGTAGGATAAGAGGAGCTCATAATTGTAAAGAATGTGATTTAGAAGTGGTTGCAGCAATAGAAAGATATTCAGTTTCCAGAGATTTAAGAGAATTCAAGGGACTTGATTGTGATTGTAAGAAGGTTTGGAAAACCGAAATCGAAAATGATTTATCATTACCAGTGCCCATGGGTCAAGGTAGAGATAGAAGGTTATCCCGAGTGGATATAGTTCGTGCACCTTGATNTCAAATTGACTGTCTTCTCGGCTAATACTTAAGGCTGAATATCCGTTGGTAATGATATCCTTAACGGGAAATATAGAGGTGCAGTCATGTCAATTAATACAACAGATTCAGTAGACGTTTTTCTCCAAGGTGAAAAAGAACCATCGGGGTCATGGNTATTCATTGTCGTGGGAGTTGTATTTTCTCTNTCTTTTTTGNTACTCTACAGCATACTTTATCCAGGNCAAGACNTACCCGTTATTTCTGATTTAGTACCAGTATTTAGTGGAGTATTTGANTCAGGNATTTGGTTCTTTATCNTAGGTACAATGATAGGTATTTTTGCAATNTTGGGNCGATTGTTATTAGAGGCAACTAGCGAATGAGGTGATTATTATGGATACAGTATTAACAACAATGTTTTATTTTTGGATATCATTATTCCTAGTATATTTCTTAGTCCAAAGAGGATTNTGGATATTTTCAGATGTGGCAAAAGGCACTGTTCATTTTATGCTTGAGAAAGCCCTCGGTCCNGGTGCAGATTTAGTCGANGGNCGTTCTGGGTCTGGAGCTAGGTCTTGGATANTACAAGGAACATTTTGGCTGATATTAGCTTCTATGTTCACATTCACCAGTATGTGGCTAAGTCATGATCCTAATGCCCTACATTCTTTGGCTTCATGGGGNTACACTGCAAATGCAGATGAGTTAGCTTCAGCAGGAGTATATGCTGCATTATATGGATCTGTATCAATGCTAGTGATAGGCTCTGGTTTTCATATAATACCCAANTTAGCAGGGACTGAATTAGCGAGTGAGACAAATGCAAATTTAGTATCGTTTGTTTGGACAATTTCAGTANTAGTAGTAGTTGTAGGNACACAAAATAATACGATTCTAGGGATTGANATAATTCCTCTAGGNACCGCAATTAATTTCGTTGCTCTCCTAGCAGTNATTCTTAACCAATTATTGACTGTTTCTAANAGAACNAGAANCCTTGCNCTNCCGGGATGGTTAATATTGATNGGATTACTAAGTAACCCTATANTNAGTGGNNTTTCGATAATTTCCGGTGCTGTAGATGATAGTGTNGGTCAATGGNTATCATACCATTTATTCGGAGGGGCATTCTTTTTCGCNGGAGTAACCGGAGTAGCTCTTTATGCATCATCNNTAGCATCAGGAAACCCACTTTGGTCTAAATCGCTCGTTGCTGCAACCCTATTTGGTAGTNTTCTAACNATCAATCCATTTGGAGATACNCATGGNCAGATGGTGATGGAAGTATTCGGNCCATTAGCCGGAAANATGGTTGTAGAGTTCTCAAATCAAGATATGTTGGTTGCTAGTTTCTTAATGGCACTAGCATTTATCCCGGTTCTTGCTTTTGCTAGCAACATGTTAGTAACAATGAGAGGTTCTGATGCNTTCNTAGACTCACCNGATTATCCNGGTAATGCAGAGCTNAATCTAGGTGCATGGTTAATTGTCCCAATTGCACTTGGTTCACTTTTTGTCCAGACCGATACAGTTAGCGGTACCAATGAATTAGTTGGCATAGCCGATTCGCTTTCGATGATGTCATTATGGTTAATACTCATNCCACTTTCTTTGGGGGCTGCTCTCAGTCTTTATCCAGAACTAACTGGNAGACATTTGTTCTCTAANAATAGAGCAAGAACGGCTTTCTTGATGATGACAGGAGGTGCAATTTCTGGANTATTNATTACGATGATTGCAGATTTTATGGACATGGCTCTTGTAGAGATGATGGTTGAAGATNCAAGCTCTCTCTCNGAAGAATTNCGAAAGATTGGCTCTGTGATGTTCTATGGGGTAGTCATTGGTGCAATACTTCATTCGTTGAATATGGTTACTGGAATCTTCCGTGGAAAAATAATATCTGCTGAATCAGTAAAATCTTCATCCATTTCTGTTGAATCTTATTCACTAGTTTCCTCAACCACTGTTAGAAAG
This sequence comes from Methanobacteriota archaeon, assembly GCA_002686525.1. Lineage (GTDB taxonomy): Archaea > Thermoplasmatota > Poseidoniia > Poseidoniales > Thalassarchaeaceae > MGIIb-O2. Next base: position 12,418 of record NZDA01000023.1, read on the forward strand.
ATTCTTGCTAGTGGAGCGAATCTTGATACAGAAGTGATTCCTACTAGTGANAATGATGAGAAAGGCAGTGCTACAAAACTCTGAATTGCAATTTTGTTTGAGGATAATATGCGCATAGGACTAGTTGGAAAACCAAATGTTGGTAAATCNACTACTTTTTCNGCACTTACTGCAATACCTGTAGAGATAGCCAATTATCCATTTACAACAATTGACCCAAATGTTGGAATCGCTTGGCTACCGTTAAGAGAAGATTGTGCCTGTAAAATTCTTCGTAAAAGAAAAGAAGAACAAGGAAGATTACCCGGAATAGTGGATAAAGACCCTCTAAGAGGAAGTATTTGTAACCCAAAATCTGGCTCATGTAAGGGATTTCAAAGACTGGTNCCAGTCACTTTAGTTGATGTTGCAGGTTTAGTTCCAGGAGCNCATGAAGGNCGTGGAAGGGGAAATCAATTTCTTTCTGATTTAGCGCGTTGTGATGCTTTAATTCAAGTAATTGATATTTCAGGTTCAACAGACATTGAAGGCAATCCAGTTGGACAGCATGGTTCAGAACCAATTGAAGAATACAATTTCTTACTGAATGAGATTGATGCTTGGATAGTTGGAATTATCCAATCAAGTTGGTCAAGAGGTGCTAGAAGAGTTCAATCAGAAGGCGATAAAGCGTTATCTAGATATTTAATAGATCAATTATCAGGAATCGGTGTCACAGATTTTCATGTTAACGCTGCGATAAATTCAGTTAATGAGAAACATCCTGAATCCGGTGTCCCATGGTCCTGGGGTAATGAAGAATTAATGACAATTGCAGGAACGATTCGGTCACTTCTTTTTCCAATATCTGTTGCGGCGAATAAAGCAGATAAGACTGGTAATTCTGTATCAGAATTAGCTACTATTGTAGAGACTCAAGGAGGGAAATTAATTCTTACTAGTGCGGAAGCAGAACTTGCTCTTCGTAGAGCATCTTTAGCCGGTCTTATTGATTTGAATCCGGAAAATTCGAATTTTGTAATTACAGATTCCGGTGAAAATAAGTTATCCATTGAACAGCGTAATGCACTAGAAAATATCTCTCAAACTCTCTCTAATTTACCAGGTGATGGGTTGTTAGGTTTACTATCTTCAGTAGTTTTCGANAGATTAAATCGACGTGTTGCATATCCTGTACAAGATGATTCTCACTGGGTTGATGGCGATGGGAATATTCTTCCTGATGCTATATTGGTACCCGAAGGAACTACAGCCAAAGGACTTGCTTATGCGGTACATTCAGATCTAGGAGATGGTTTTATCAGAGCTACAGATGCAAAAAATGGACGTGTGATAGGTGCAGATTATGAGATTCAGAACGGTGATGTAATTAGTATCAATGCTAAAAAGTAAATCACACATTATTTTATCATTATTATACCTGAATAGAAAAAAGATAGGTGAAAAACTGTATTCTCATTTTCTAGGGTCAAGCATCCGCACAAGCGACTTCGGAAACCGAAGTACAAATTATCTCGCTTCGTTTACAGTCTTATCCGAAGAGTGAACCAAGGCCTTCGAAGCCTCCAGCGTCGTCTTCTTCCTCTTCCTCAACTACTGCTTCAGCAGGAGCTGCTTCAGCAGCGGACGAACCGCCACCAGCAGCTGCTGGTGCAGCAGCAACAGGAGCAGCAACAGCAGTAGCCATTGCTTCACCGATGTCGACAGATCCTAGAGATGATACTAGAGCTTTGACTCGAGCACCATCAACATCTACGCCAGCAGCAGTTAGAACTGCTGTGACAGCCTTATCATCAATTTCCTTTTCAGCAGAGTGCAGTAACATTGCAGCATATACATATTCCATTTTTTCTCACCTTTTTTGTTTATCCGAAGAGATCCCCGAGTCCACCGAACCCTTGGTCTTCTTCTTCCTCTTCTTCCTCTTCAACAACTTCTGTTGTTTCTTCTACTGTATCAGAGGCTACAGCAGATACATTGGTCGCAGAAGCTGCAGCACCAAGTGCTGCAGACAATTCTTCATCCAATGCAGAGGAATCTAACTGACCTGCTAGGGCCAGTGCACGTGCATTTGCACGTGAAATGAACAGAGGAGCCGTTGTATCGTTAGCAACTCCTGCTTCAACAGCAACAGATAATGCTTCTGAACTTGCTTTTGAAAGCAGGGTAGGCATTGTTTCTTTAGCAAACCATTGCACATTACATGCAAGATTAAATGCTCCAGATGTTGCAGTGATAATATCAGAACGAACCTGATCTATATCGATATCTAGTGAAGATGCAGGGAATAAGAAACCGTCTTCAATAGCNCCGGTTAAAATAATTCCAATCTCTATAGGGAAAATATCTAATTTCGCTAACATTATACCTAAATCAGCCGAAATCGGTTGCCCTTCTTCAACTACTGTTGTAGTTTTTTGAATCGCAACTTTACCCTTGTCAATTTTTGCAGGGATACCNACAGCATTGAACTCTCCAACAATTGGNCCTGGTCCAAAGGATGTAGGACCTTTCTCAACGACAATATCGCTTGGTGCTAATTCTCCTTCTTTAGCTGCACGTCCTTGACGTGTTTTTTCTAATTCTAAGAATAACTCGAATGGATTTAATTTATCGGTTTGAACTACACATGGCTGTACAGCACTTTCTAGTAGTGATTCTAACTCTTCGATATCTCTACCAGAATTTTCCCAAGCTAGTCTAATTAGAGTTTTTTTAGCCATGGTAATCTTCATCGAATCTCTGAGATTACTTCTCATGTCTAGCATATTACCAGCTGGTACTCCTCCTACGTCAACAATACCAACAACTCCGTCTGAATTAAGAATATCTGTGAGTTCTTGGACTCGGTCTTTTTTCCAAGGTGCAATCTTAGGAGTAATCATTCAATCACCTCTACTTTAACCGCAGGCCCCATTGAAGTCTTGACGTAACAAGAACGAATATTTCCTGCTCCACGCTCTAGCTTTCCGGTTACTCTATTCCAAATTGCCATAGCATTTGCAGTTAATTCTTCCATACCCTGTTCTCTAGAACCAAAAGCGGTATGGAATGTTACCTTATCTCTTGATCTCACAATTGTAGTACTCTGTAAACCATTTGCAATCATTGCTGGGTCTAAAGTAGGGGGGACTGGTCTAGGCATTTTTCCACGAGGACCTAATACTACACCGAGATATCTTCCAACAGTTCCCATGTGAGGTATTTCAGACAAGAAGAAATCATATTGTTTAGCCATCTTACGTGCTTGTTGCCTGTTTCCACCCAAGTCTTCTATTGTCGCAGGATCAATCACACTAATTCCAGCAGCACGCGCTTTGGAAGCCATCTCACTACCTGCAAACATTGCGATACGAACCTCTTTTCCTCTTCCAGAGGGTAAACGAACTTCTTCTTGAATACGATTTACTGGATTCTTTAAATCAACATCTTTGAGTGTAATTGCCATCTCAAAGGATTCTACGAACTTACGTTCTGGGGCATTCTCCATTGCTTGTTGTATGGCGTTTTGAATATTTTCTTGCATTTTCTTCACCTCTGTGGTCAGCGAGGTCTCCCTCTCCCACAATTCGTGATAACTCAGCTAAAATGTTCGCTGAATTCCCCCTTAGTCATTCTTTCAAGTGCTTCCTTAGGTGCGTAGCCTTCAATTTTCACTCTCATTGCTACACATGTACCCATTACCTCTCGACATCGTGCATAAAGATTGGAGCCTGTTAAGCGCTCTTCTTGCTCATTAGCAATTTTCTTTATTTGATCCATTGTCAGATTTTCCGACGCCTCATCCCAAGAGCCATTACACTTCTTTTTGCCCAACGCTTGAACGACCTTGTGTGGTGTTTCGTTACGTGCTGACATGTGTTTACCTCCTGTAATTGTGTCTCGCCGACCTACCTTCACTATTTGAGTATGTTGCGTTGGTATTCGATCTCCTATGTTTTGATTATTCCACACGTTGTGTGACTCTTACTTGGTCTGCTCTAACTGTTAGAGCCACAGGAACTGCGGCTTCAAACAACTCGACAGTAACTTCTTCCTTTGATTCAGTAACACGAATAACACGAGCAGATTGACCTCTAAATGCTCCTCCATGGATTTCAACAATACATCCTTCTTCAATCCCTGTTGTCGCTGCTTTTGGCTCTAGATATGGTAAGACATCTTCAAGAGGNGATTCTCCGTCCAATACCTTTCTNCAATTNTTGATTGGAGTTGTTGATACTCCTGCTCTTCCAATTAATTTCTCAACATGATGGAATGCAGANGCTTCTACGAAAATATATCCTTTCATGTAGTTTGGACTCAATACCCCATATATCTCATCTTGAATATCCATAAGAGAACCACTTCCAGATAGTCTAGCTTGTATTTCCTTTGCAACATTCTGCTCTTGACCAATACTTGTTTTTAGAATGTACAGGAATGAAGCAACATCTCCGTACATGTCTCTTAGGCTTGGTGTACTGTACTCCTTCTTACCTATCATTCCAGGATCTACCCATTCTGAATTTTTGTACAATGTTTTAGGAGTAACAACATTACTTTCTGAAACAAAAAGAATAGGTGTAACTTCTAGNAGTGTATTCCCCATTGCAATTCCTCTAGATTCTCCAGTCCTAACGTGTTGTANCTTGTCAGCAGGAATTCCAGTAGATTCTACAATTCTTGAGATTACAGTATCTAGATTATTATGATCTCCATAACCGTAGACTCCATCCCAAGCACCAGGTAAATCAGCAACCTCATCTGCTCTTTGCATAAGCAGAACTTTTTCTTCATGACGGACAAATACTGTAAATGCATCAGACATATTAATCACTCTCAATTTAATTTGTTAACCAATCAAAAAATGAAGGAAGTAAATTATCCATTAGATATAACATAAGGAATCCAATTCCTCCAAGAACAAACATTCCGATTCCGCAAACAATTACTGTCTGACGGAATTCCTCTTTGGAAGGTTTCCTTGCCATCTTCANAATCCTAGCGTAAGAGCCAGTTTGAAGACCACGAACTCTGCTTTCAATCTCATCTTGCCAGTCTTGGACTTTCTCCTCGACNACGCCAACGTTTGAGTTCTCTACAGCCATGACTTTCCCTCAGAAGTGCCTCGGCGACCGACCGACCTCATTTAAGCACGTCGGGAGNACAATTGGAAGATATCTTATCAACATTGGATAAAATCAATTAATAAATTCTACAGTTCTTGTCTTTAAATTACGCATTTGTGTGTGCAAGGCGGCACCATGTATTTGTTCTGATTTAACACCAGTTAATACCAGTAGTACACGNATTTCATCGCCCATATCTTCATCGGTAGTNGCACCTAGAATTATTCTAGCATAAGGATTAATCCTGTCTCTAATGATTTTAGCACATTTCTCAGTATCTCCCAGCGATAAACCAGGGCCTCCTACAACATTAATTAACGCCCCTCTAGCATCAGAGATNTCTATATCTAGTAACGGAGAATGCAATGCTTCATGAGTTGCTTTTTCTGCACGATCAGGTCCATTTGCCTCTCCCAAACCTATCATTGCAACNCCTCCACCGTTTTCCATTACCGAACGTAAGTCCTGGAAATCAAGATTCACTATACCTTCTTTAGCTATCATTTCAGATACTCCTGAAATNGATCTCATTAGTAATTCATCTGCAACTCTGAAAGCAGCATCGAGAGGTAAATCTCGAACTCCTTCGACTTCTAACAATCTTTCATTTGGTAATACTACTACTGTATCACAAACTTCTCTCAATCTTTCAAGTCCCCATTCTGCATTTTGCCTTCTTAGCGCACCCTCAGAAAGAAATGGATATGATACAACTGCTATGGTTAATGCTCCTGCATTTTTTGCTAGTCTCGCGACAACATGAGCAGATCCAGTTCCAGTACCTCCACCTAGTCCAGCAGTAATGAAAGCTAAATCACATTCATCTACTTCTTTTTTGAGTGAAATCTCAGATTCATATGCTGCCTGNTCTCCTTTTTCTGGGTCTCCACCNGCTCCTCTTCCACGTGCNGTTCTACCGATTAGNATTTTATTATCNACNCCAACTCTAAGCAAATGTTGAGCATCTGTATTTATTGCCATACCTCTAACATAAGTGTCATCAAATAGACCTTCTTGTTCNAACCTTGCTACTGTGTTAGAGCCACAACCTCCACAACCAAAAACACGTATTCTTGGTTGCAGTGATGACAGTAATTGAACTAGTTCGGAATCGCTCTCNGTATCTATAGGTGCAGAGGGTATTCCTTCATCCTCTTGAAGTTCCAATACACGGTCGATGATACTCTTCACGACTCTCAGGCGGATTGTACAGAGGATAACCATTACCCTTGTTCTAACATCTTTAGTAACAGTTTCTTAACATTATTCAGATGACGAATCATGATTCTAATAACTGTCTTCTTGTACTATTAAAACGCACAATAAATGTGTAAATTCCGCCCCATGCGGAGACTGCCAAAGCCCCTGTCATACCGTTGAGTTCATTATTTCCAAGTAGAATATATTTGAANATCTCATGATANTTAGTAACATCTATTCCTGAACCGCCAGTGTANGCTTGCATTGCAGCAATCAATAATCCTAGTANAGTGATTATCATACGNTCAGCCCGAGAAAACCCTCCATATATCCTATCTAATCCTACAGATTGAGCTTGCGTACCCATGTATGAACCTAGGAGTGTTAGTAGACCNGCAGTTAGACCTGCACTCATGTTACTAACAAAGGCTGCATTCATCCCTATTGCAACTAGTAATCCAACATCTACAATTCTATCAATGGTGTGATCGAGAAAATCCCCATATGGCCCATCTGTTCCTTGGTGCCTTGCAAGTGCTCCATCAAGTGCATCCAATACACCCGCAACTAAAACTAAAATCACGGTGATAATTATCATGATTGAACCGTTAGTATTCATTTCTGCCATGGATAAGATGTAGAATCCAATTATTGAAATTAGTAAAGAAGTCCAAGTAAGCACTGAAGGATCTAAATCTCCCATTTTTAGGACAATTGGTTGTATTGCTTTTGTCCATCTCTCCCTCATTTTTTCTAACATTTTATCCCTCCATAGCCGCAATCCAGTCTACATCTGTGTCAATAGCAGTTGGTTTGAAGTCATCTACTATCCATTTTACAATTTGCTCTTTAACAACATTTTGATTCATTTCGGTAGTATCTAATTCTAGCCATCGATTATCATCTTCCTTATCGTTCCATGGCCCACCGATTAATTCCCATTCAACATTACTTTGAATTTTTTCTTTAGAATAGTTTCTTTTTGTCAGTCTTTTTTCTAATATATCTGGTTTACAACGCAAAATTATAATCTGATCGCATGGTAATAGGTGTGAAAGATGCCCATCAATAAATGTAATATTGTTGGGCGCGTTTTCCCATTCATGTTCCAATTTTGTATTAAGTAACTCTATATCTACTGGTTTAGAATTATCTGAATAATCTAATTCTCCTAAACAATTNAATTTTTCAGCCAATTTTTCTAGGGACAATACCTTGAACCCCTCNNTNCTAAGAATATCTGAAATTGTNGTTTTGCCAGTTCCAGGGGTGCCAGTTAATGCTATCCTACACCCCCCTCGCATAATTGCTGGGAATTGNTTTAACGAATGAATCCTCCCTAATGTAGNCATAANATCAACTCATAATATTAGTATCATTATTCAAACTAGTAATTATAATAGCCATTGAATCGTNGAATCATTATGGAGATTGGCATAGANAGTTTCGCTGAGGCAAAACAGAATAATGGCAGAACTTATTCTGAAAATAGTGCCCAATCTATATCGGAACTTCTTGATAGAATTGAACATGCAGACAAAGTGGGGTTAGATGTTTTNGGAATAGGTGAGCACTATCGCAGAGAATTTCTAGATTCTGCAAATTCAGTTATTTTATCTGCTGCNGCNTCTAGAACAAAGAGNATCCGATTGACTAGTGCAGTAACAGTATTGAGTGCAGCAGATCCCGTAAGGGCATTCCAGAANTTTGCTACTCTAGATTTGGTATCTTCTGGGCGTGCTGAAATGGTAGTTGGCAGAGGCTCATTTACAGAATCTTATCCTTTATTTGGATTGAATTTAAATGAATATGATGATATTTTCTCTGAAAAATTAGATTTATTATTGAAGATTAGAGATAATGAGAAAGTCAGTTGGTCCGGAAATTACAGGCCTGCATTACACAATCAAGAAATATATCCCAGACCTCTTCAAGAAAAGTTACCAATTTGGTTAGGAGTTGGAGGAACTCCTCAGTCATTTGTAAGAGCTGGATTACTTGGATTNCCCTTAATGATTGCAGTNATTGGTGGAGAGACGCATAGATTTCGACCATTGGTTGATTTGTATAGGGAAGCTGGTGAACGTGCTGGGCATGATCCCGGTCAACTGAAGGTAGGACTNCATTCGTTAGGATTTGTTGCNAATGATTCACAAGAAGCAAGAGANATTTATTTCCCTGGATATGCTAAAGCCTTCACAAAAATNGGNCGTGAAAGAGGATGGCCNCCAGTTACAAGACATAGATTTGACGAACAAACAGGTCCATTGGGTGCTTATGTCATTGGTGATCCTGAAGAAGTGGCAGAAAAAATCATCAGACATAGTGAGGCATTGGGGGGNATATCTCGTTTCTCATTCCAGTTAGACAATGCAGGCCTTACNCATGAGCAATTAATGGATACAATAGGAATAATCGGAAAAGAGGTTTCTCCAATAGTGAATAGAGAACAATAACCAATGAATCAAAGACTGCATACTTATCGCTTGTATTGTGACTGGTGTTATGAAATGGTCTGAAGAAGANCTTTCATCATATTATTCGAGTAATGAAGTAGATCTTTCTTGGTTGAAAAAATCTTCTCAGCANCAATTTCGATGGAAGACAATTAAGGGGCCTTGGGTTACCTCAGATAGAAGAATATCATCGTCAAAGAAATTATTCGAATTATTTTCTNNTTCAATGCCAACAGATGTTTACGTTTCCACATCCTCTTGGCTCAACCCAGTAAATCTTCCTAGAATTAAAGAAATAAAAAAACCTTCACCAATTCTATTAGATCACCTTGTTGTTTTTGATATTGATATTAGACCATTTTGTCTTCTTAGACTGGAAGAGGCAAGAAAGGCTACTTTACATCTTAAGAACTGGCTAATTGAAAATTCTGAAATTAAGATTAGACATATTACATTTTCAGGAAGTAAAGGTTTCCACATTATTGCGGAAGATCCNGATAGAGAACCATTTTCTGAGCCGGATCCAAGATTAAGGGAGGATAAAGTTAGGTCACAACGTAAGCGCCTCTTAGATAGAGTAATTGAAGCGGGTCACCCTGTTGATAATGTTGTAACGGCAGACACTAGGAGAATTATTCGCCTACCTGGAACANTCCATGGTAAGACNGGATGGGTTTGCACTATAATTAATGAAGAATGGATAAATACCCCNGTTAAAGAATGGATAAATAAGATTCCNAGACATGAAANNGCTTTAAAAATTCCAAAATGGCCACCNATAAGAATTCCTAAGTTANCTATCCCACAGATAAAATTTAAAATGACANATAATAAGTTTGAAAGTGCTCCACAACATACTAGTTTGGAGTTAAGTAGTCATGTTTCTGGGACTAAAGATCGTTCTGCTTTTGTATCATGGTTACCTAGAAAATGGGGAGACATTCGCACTTCTATAGAGAAATCACAAGAGCTATTTTCTCATCTCAAACTAGGTCCAGTTGCATATTTTCACGATAATGAAAGAGTCCTAGCAATCATTCCGAGAGCGATACCAAAAGATTTTCTGTTGAGTAAAATTTCTCAAAAAGAATTCAAGAATTTTGTTTATGAAACACGCCACATGGAACATAGTTGGACAAGAATTTCGGGTAGACTAGTTGGAGAAGATTGGGAAAGCGAAATTGAACCAATATCAGTACTTGGATATGATTATTCTAAAAACTGTTTACATCCATGGTCTGCTCCTCACCTTGAGATATGTTCACGCTTGGGGCTACCAATCAGAGAACTCCAAGGAGAAATCTCAGGTAGCGATAAAGTACCACTTAGAGTCGCAATCCGGCGTTGAGTTTATTTGCTAATTATAACACGAAGTTTTGTCCCAAAGAAGGAGCCTAGCGGCGATGACTGTAGTTGCCTACGGCAACAAGAATCCAATGAACCCAAAGGTCATGGCGCCGGGACAGCGCCATGACCAAAACAAATAGGTGAAATAATGAGCTTTTTTGATAAAATCATAAAGGCATTTACAGGTAGTTCCAATTCCAGTGATTCCGAGCTTGGTGAAATAAATTGGAATTCATCTAATTTTCGTGATCCAAAAAATTATCCTCGTAGAGACCCTAATCGTAAATTAACTAAGAGATTGGAATTTTCATATAATCGATTAATTGCATATTTAGAACCATTCTCAACTATCGAAGAAGGAATTAACCAATTTCATAAAAATCTCGTCTATATTCACCCGGAGCATGCAAAGAATTTCTTTAATCATCCACATGTAGTTAGAGCATTAAACCTAGAGCCTGTTTTACAATCTGAAACACAATCTGAAGCAGTTAATTGGTGGGATGTTAAATCTGAAGATAATTCCACAACTCCGTCATCGTCAGTTCCAATACCTAAGAGTATAGATGTTTGTGCCGAAATTAATTGTTCAAAAAGTGTAACTGCATTTGATTTCAGATGCTTCACTTGTAGGAAAAGATTCTGTGATGTACACAAAGGTACCGGAATTGATTGTAAATCTTGTGAAACCTTGGCTAAGTAAATACGCTTTTACTATGAAAATTACCTCTTGGAGAAAGATTCATCTCTACAGCCCAACGTACTTGTTCTCTTCCGTCTTGACTGTAGCCATAGACTACTTCTCCTGGGCTCACTTCAAAATTCCAATATTTCTGGAAAATAGCAGCATCTTCCTTATTCTGAGCCAGCTTCTTAGGCACAGTATGGAACATCATCAATCTATTTTTCTTTGTTCTGAAATATTTCGCTATAACTTCCGGTAGCAGACTACTAATCCAATTGTCTGTAACCATTCTCACTTCTCTCGGAATCATGTATCTTGGATTATCTAGTGGGCCGAGAACCTGTTCCATTGCTTCCGTGAATATTTTCGAGTCTTCTTCTGATGCATTTTCAAGATATGCTCTCATCCAACCGCCCCCCCTATCTCCTGATGCAATTGTGACATTTGATTTCAGATTTCCAGTTTCTCTTAGTGCACCAGAAACAGCTGTTGCTATTGCTAAAATTAGAGACTCATCATTCCATTCTGGTCTCTGAAATGCTACACTTAGTATAGGCCAACCTCCTGAAAACCCTTCTTCCATTTTCATTTCTATTGCTTCTTTTGGCTTTGCATTGAAGGGCTCTCCAATTCTCCATAGTTCTCTGGTTCTTTCCCTATTTCTCGCTCTCCGAATCATTTCATTATTGAAGACATCTAATGTCTCAGAGATTCCTTCTGGACGAACTTCAGTAAATGCAGCATGTACATGTCCGACTCCCTTTTCGATAGCACCATCATCACAAACTCCATACAATCTCGAATGCTTCCTCTTGAATCTATAATAATCATCAAATCCTTTGCTAAATTCTTCTGCCAAGCAGACAATATCCCAATTATTCGCTACTTTATTCGGATTATTTTTATCAAGTCTGAATGAACGCCCCCGAAGTTGATTAATACTCATACTGGTAGTAACAGTTGTCATATCAATAAGGACATTAATTCGGCTAGCATCCCATCCTTCACCTAATAATCCTCTTGTACCTACTAGACATTTTGTGACTCCTTCTTGGAATAATTCTGTAATCATTTCAGTATAGTATCTTGGCTTCCATTGATTTCCTCTTCCTTTAATTTCGCTGTATCCATCTTTCTTTTCCTGTTCAATCTCTATTTCTAATCCATTTTCTTCAATCCAAGATCTAAATCTAGGCACAATAATTTCACAAAGATCATCATCAACTAATACCGTAGACCCAGTCATTAATACTGGATTAAGTCGATCTGTTGCTTCATCGACTAGAAGTGAACGAAACGCTGCAATGGCCCCTCCTGCATTTTTATCGAGAACTCCTTCAACCAAGGCAGTTGCAGACGTTTTTTCAAAGTCAGTAACAATCACTGCTCTAATATCTGGACCTAAGGCTTGCATTTCCGCAGTTAAGATATCTCTGAGCGCATCATATTTCGCAGAAGCATATGCCATAACTCGTCCAACAGGTGATGCGCAAGGCCTCATTCCAGTTTCAGTAATCTGATGGCCTAGTAATCTTAGTCTTTGAATGGCAACTTCTGCCAACACATGATCTTCTTTGTTACTTGAACGAAGAAGGCCGTGTCTAATGTAACGATCCAGTAGAGTAATCATAACATGATTTTTTGTTAAATCAGCATCAATTAATTTTTGTTCTGGATATGGTACATTTTCTGGAAGTTCAATCCCCTTGTATAAGAGATATAATCTAGCTGAATCAGCCAAAGATTCATCTCTTCTCGTGAAAGCATTCCAATCTTTTACTGAACCGCTAGGAAGTGATAATGTACTAAGAATATCAGACAACCAGATATCTAGTCTAGGTGTACGATTTTCAGTTTCTGCAGGTCCATTACTTATTTCTTCAATCAGTTCCTCAAACTCTTTGTCAACATTAGCAATGTATTCTAACTCATCAGGATTGGGTCTTACAAAATAAGCTAAATCCTGATAGGGAGATAAATTAGAATCTCTAACCAAAGCAGGAACTGGTACCTCGTAATCTACTTCTCCGAAAAATTCAGTATATCTTTCGGCATCTTCTAAACTGTATGAATTAATATCTGGTGGTGTAGCAGTAAGGCCTAGAACAATTGGATTTCCAAAATATTCCCTAATCTCACTGAGAACCCTCCCCCAGTGCCCTAGTAAGTGATGACATTCATCAAGAATAATCATTCCAATACCTGTTTTTGCGAGATGTTCTAAGTTCTTTTTTGCAGATTCATGTAATATCCACAGAGCATTACCGTGCGAGGCAAAATCATCTCTGACTTGCTTCCTGTATGTACTGAATCTTTCCGAATAATATTCTTTATTATTATCTTTCAAATCTTCAATCCAAGCTTTAGCAGTTTCTGTGCTATCCGCTTCGTTTTCTGAAATTAGTTTATCAATCCATATTTCCATTGCAGCATCATCTAAATTTTTATCATCACGCTTTGGTAAAGTAACCGACTGATATGTTAGTGAAGTCAGTAGCCCTGGAGTTTCTGTATTCGTTAGGATTTGCTTATCCTTTCCATCCAAATTAAACAATTCTTTGGCTCTTGCGACCCATTGTGCTTGTATTGCAGAGTTTGGACTTAGCACTAAAGTTGGCAGCCTAACTAAATCAGACCATGTGTAGAGTCCAAGAACGGTTTTCCCTGATCCTGGCGGGGCTACAATATGTAGATTCTTTTCTCCAGCCATCAATTGTTCTCGAATAATCTCTGATGAGGCAACTTGTGAAGGTCGTAATTTCCCAGAGAAACCGACATCTCCGAACTCAACCATAATTCTCTCTAGTATGCTGTAGATAAAGATGTATTGACAAGAGTATTCGTTTATTCTCATTGTTTCTTTCTTTCAAGCAAAGATTGACGATAAATGACCTCTTGGGGGTAACATGGCGGTATCCGAGGTCGGTGTTAGAAGAATAACAAATACCCGCTTAATTGATCATGATGGTTTAGTTAAACATGGTAATTTTCTTCTTCATGAAGATGGTAGTTATTCCGAAAGTAATGGTGATGAAGACGTAATTGAAGAAATTGATGGTTCAACTCGTCTTATCACTAGATCATTCCAAAATTGGCACACTCATCTTCCCATGATTTTGAATAGAGGAATGGGAGAAGGTTTACCATTGATGGAATGGTTAGAGAAGTCAATATTTCCTGTTGAAAAGTTTTTAACACCTGAATTTGTTGAAATTGGGACTCGTGCAGCAGCAGCAGAGATGATAGCAACAGGGACAACATTTGCTTGTGATATGTACTTCCATACTCAGACTATAGGGGAAACATTAGCAGAAACAGGAGTCAGAGCAGCTTTGTGTGGCCCAATAACAGATGGTCTTACTCCTAACTTCAAGCCCGGATCTGGAGATGCACTGCGTCATATGGAGAATCTGATTAAGGGGCCCTCTCCTAGACCTGGTCGAATCGAATATGGAATAGGTACTCATTCAGTTTATGTGTGTGATAAAGAGACATTGATTAAGGGTTCCGAATTGGCCAAGAAAACTGGAGCTATGTTACATATCCACACTTCTGAAACTCGTAAGGAAGTTGCCGATTGTCATGCCGAACATGGAATGTATCCAATTGAATATCTCGATTCTATTGACTATTTTCAGGACTCAGAACAAGGAGGAACTGTTTGTGCTCATTGTGGTTGGGTAACAAAGAAGGAAATGAGGATTTTATCAAAGCATGGAGTTCACGCAGTTCACTGTCCGACTTCTAATCAGAAATTGGCATGTGGTGGTACTCTTTCATATCCAGCAATGATTGAAGCAGGAGTNGATGTTCGNCTNGGNACTGATGGTGCAGCCAGCAACAATGGTCTTGATATGCGTTCAGAATCTAAAGCCGCTAGTTTGGTACAACGTCACGATCACTGGGATGCTAGAATTCTAGATCCTATTGAAACTTGGAAATTAGCGACTAAAGGCTCAACAGATTGGATAACATGGGATCTTGATGATATTCGTTTGAGACCTGTTGGTAGAAATAACCGTAGAATTCTTGCAAATGTTATTTATTCTGGAGGTGATGTTTTGGACGTTTTTGTGGGTGGTGAAGCCCTACGTCGAAATGGTAAAACCATAACTATAGATGAATCTAATGCATGTAGAGAAATCGAAGAAGCAGTGCTCGATTATTATTCTGAAGTATGATAATCATTCTATTTTTGAGACATTCATAGCATTAGGGCCTTTAGGCCCTTCACCGACCTCGAACTCGACAGAATCTCCATCNTTGATTTCACCTTCAACTTGAGTATAATGGACAAACAAGTCCTCTCCATCCTCTTGTTCGATAAATCCATATCCTTTTTTCTTGTTATACCACTTGACCGTACCTTGAGCCATACACNCACGTTGTGACCATAGTACTTCAAGTAGTGTAATCAAAGTTAGGAAAAAATCTCAATATCTAATGCTAGAAGAAGTTTCAGAATCTATTTTTTGGATCTAATTTCTTCTAGAGCCTTTTTNACATGTCCAGTGACACCTAATTGGCTTGTATGGACAAATGTGATATCTCCTTCAGGGTTTACTACCAATGTCACTCTTGCACGTAATAATCCAAAATCTTTTTTCAGTTTCAGANTTTTAACTAATTTTCCACCTTTATCACTTAACAGAGAATATTGAAGATTATATTTTTTTTTGAAATTTTTATGTGAAGAAACTGAGTCGGAAGAAATACCAAATATTTGTACTCCGAGAGCATCAAATTCTGGAATTTTATCTCTGAATGAACATGATTGTATTGTACAACCTGGTGACTCATCTTTTGGATAGAAGAATATTACATTCCATTTACCGTCTAATTGAGCATTAGAAACGATCCTACCATTATCATTGAGTAAACTGAACTCCGGAAATCTAGTATTCACTAAATATTCATGAGNATTATTCATCATTATCTCCATTTGCCTAAAGAATCCCTCAAAGCCTCTTCNAGAGTGTTATGAGTGAACTCATAACCAGATTCTTTCAGTCTCTTTGGTAAGACTCTTTGCCCTTCAATTAGGAGTGGTTTAGCAAGTTCTCCGAATAGTATTCTCATAGTAAANCCAGGAATAGGAGCTATTGCTGGGCGTCTCAGAACTTTTCCGAGTGTTTTTGAGAAAGTTTTCTGTCTAGAAGGGTTTGGTGCAGTTAGATTNTATGCNCCCTCACATTGATTNTTCATCATTAGGTGATGAATAGCATANATCTCATCATCGAGTGATATCCAAGACATCCATTGTTTCCCTCCAGCCAGTGGNCCTCCTCCACCTANTTTCCAAGGCAGTAACATCCTTCCTAAAGCTCCTCCAGTTGCAGATAAAACAATNCCATTCCTCGTATTTACAACTCTGATTCCTGCATTTCTTGCAGAATCAGCATATGANTCCCATTGAATGACAGTATCTGTCAAGAAACCCTTTCCNGGCTGACTTTCTTCCGTAAGNTCTTCATCTCCTCTATTNCCATAGTATCCAATAGCACTAGCAACAATAAAANCTTCAGGTTTATTTTCAAGTTGACTAATNGTATCCGAAAGTANAATTGTACTGTCCTTTCTTGAATCTATAATTAGNGCCTTTCTTTTTTTACTCCATCTNTTGTCTCCAATACCAGCTCCTCCCAAATGTATGACCACATCAAAACCTTCGATTTCATCGGGATTCAGAACTCCTTTATCAGGCATCCAANTTATNTCTTTNGCNCCTTCTTTCACAGGTCTTCTAACAAGTCTCCAAACATCATGTCCACCNGTNTCTAAGAATGCAACCAGTTGTGTTCCNATCAATCCAGANGAGCCAGCAATTAGAATTTTTTTCCTATCCAAATTTGAGTATTTTTGGTGTTCTCGCATATCTCTTTGTAATCGAAGNTCTCTCGCTTTGAACATAGATGAGATTCTTCCTGTTACCAATGCNCCTCCTAGAATTTTATCAACAAACATNCCTAATGGNCCNAATGGAACAGTATATGTCACNTCATCAATAACAGTTGTNACTCCATCTTTCTCAGTTAGATAATGNTCATGATCCCATTTCCAAAACGGNCCTTTAACCATTGTGTCTGCAAAATAATTTGGTTTGTCATAACCAGTGTGTTCAGCAACCCATGTCATGTTTACAAGAGGCATACCTGGTGCAGGGAACTTGAAGACTCTTTGTGAACCGATTTCAAGTGAATCATCGGCACGAACTTCTTCAGCAACTTCCCAAGGAGGCATTAATCTTCTGAATGACCCTTCATGCTCAAACCAATCGAAGGTAGATTCAATATCTGCATTTACCACAGTTTCATGTTTGTAATTTGTCATTTAATCACCCATATTTTGCTAAGGTTGTATGCTCATGTTTTGCATACTTCTCAAGATAATTTTTTAGCTTTAATTTTCGATAGGCTGATTCTGATGACATGTATCTTACCTTGCCGAATATAGGTCTCTCCGGGCCCCAAGCCCTATCATGCCTACCCAAAACCCAAAATATTCCTGTGTAAGAGTTGGGNTCTCTGCCATCTAGTGCCCATTTATCATTGATGTAAATCATATTTTCAGCAGCAATCTCAGGACTTGGCGACCATTCTAGAATTTTCTTACCCCATAACATCCTCATGTAGTTATGCATTTGTCCGGTTCTTAGTAGCTCTCTTTGTGCTGCATTCCAGATTTCATCATGAGTTTCCGCCCTCTCTAGTTGTTCAAGTGAGTAAATTATTCTTTCATCATCAATATGTTCCTTCATAGATAATTTTGCCCAATCTGGTATAGTTTCAACAGTTGCATGATCTTCTCTATTATATGCGAAATTAAATCCTAATTCTCTCCAAGTAATAATTTGATCTAAAAACGATGATGAAGAATCTGATACGCCCCACCAACCTGTTCTTGTACCTTTACCTGTGTCTTCATGATTCAACGAATTTGGAGTCCAATTTTCTTTGTTTANGAGACTTTCAATAATTTCAAAAGTTGAGATATGTCCAAAATGAATCCATGGTGAAAGTCCACTTACGGCTGGNTTATCAGGATTGTTTCTGTCTTGGCTGTACTTGTTCAATCTGTAAGTTAAGAATTTCTGTAAACGAACCCTTGCTTCATTAACTCCTCCTCGTNTATTTTCAACTGTAGGAACACTATGATCAACCGGAAACTCTTCGATTGCCTGTCTACCTACATCTCCTCCTTCAGCAACTCTCCATAACCATTCCAAAGGCGTTGCCTCAAAGTGGAAATCTTTCTTTAGATTCTGAATAATTTTTTCGTCAACTAAAAAGCTCTGTTTCCCCTCTGTAGGATTCTTCTTTGGAATTGTTTGTANAGCATCAATTAGATTCTTCTGAACATATTTCCTGAAAGAATAAGCAGTTGAAAANTCTTTTTCTGGCCATTTCATNGGGAATATNCCNTTCGAATCCACTGCATCAACACGCACGTTCAAATNTTTAGCAGCCGCATCTCTAATCTTGCTAGGGGTATATGTGGGGTAATCATCTATAATGACACAAACTGATTTTTTAGATAANGATGAAAGCATCTTACTTCCCGCTTTTTGTTTTATTTCGACCCAAGGAATGTAAGAAATCGAGTTTTCTTTAAAATCGTTAATATTATCCATCATTCCCTGTACCATGAAAGATAAGATTCTGTTGTTAGCAAACTTGTGTGTAATAGAAACTGCTTCTACAACGAGAATTGGTTTTTTGGTCTCAGCAGATAAATTAATTGCATGTTGCAAGGATCCATTGAATGCAAATCTTCTGCAAGCAGTCATCCAGTAAAGAATGTAGTCTCCATTTTCATTTAGAGGATGCTCATTCATCGTTCTGACACGAGAATCCGTGAGTTTTGATGAAGAGTACAACTGGTACATCACGCTNCTCACTTTGTTAATAGCATATAACCAAGTGTTTTGAAAAAATAACCTAAACAAACATTACTTCATAAGTGAATATAGCGAGGCGTGCCTATGACAATCCAAACTAGAAAGTCACAAAACAGCAAGATAGGTAAGGTTGAATCTGATGCATATTTACCAACCGAAAGTGGTAATTTCAGAGTATCAGTTACTCCGGATGAAAATGGCATGGAACACGCTTTGTTGTATGTTGATGGTTTTGAAGAATCTGAGAATCCCTTGATACGTATCCATTCTGAATGCTTAACTGGTGATGCTTTTGGATCAATGAAATGTGATTGTGGNCCTCAACTGAAAAAATCTATGAAATTAATTCAGCAAGAGGGTGCAGGAGCTATTGTTTACTTGAGGCAAGAAGGTAGAGGNATTGGACTCGAATCAAAGATACAGGCCTATGCTTTGCAAGATAAAGGATATGACACACTCGATGCCAATTTAGCATTAGGCCATCCAGCAGATGCGAGAGATTACTCGATTGCAGCAAAAATGTTGAAGNAAAAAGGAATTAAGAACGTCCGTTTAATGACAAATAATCCTCTGAAAATCAAAGGTTTAGTAGATAACGGCATAGAAGTTTCAGATAGAGTTTCTCACATAACAGGACTTTCTGATGAAAATAAAGAATATTTGAAGACAAAGAGTTCTAGAATGGGCCATCTTATTGACCTTAAGTAAGTATAAATATCATAGGAGATGGAACTGTGACAATGTCTGTAGGAGAGGAAGCACCAGATTTTACCTTGCTAGATAGTGATTCCAATGAATTTAATTTCTCAGATTTAGATGGGGAATGGAAGGTAATCTTCTTTTATGCAAAAGATGGCTCCCCAACATGTAAGAGAGGTTGTTTAAGCTTCAAAGAACAATATGATTTGTTCCGTTCACTTACTCCTCCAGTCGAAATAATAGGTATTAGCGAAGATTCTGCCTCTGATCATAAAGAATTCAAAGAAGAACTACAACTTCCTTTTCCTTTACTTTCTGATCCTGAAAGAAGAGTAGCAGATTTGTATGGAGTCCCAGTTTATCTTGGTCAATTTCCAGCTAAGTCTTCTTTTGTAATAGGACCAGATAGGAAAATTCATTATGTTTATGATTGGCTTTTCCGCCCTCGAAATCACGTAGCTAAGATTTTAGCAGCTATGAGTGATGTTACNGAACGGAGAGATTTCCAATGAGTTGGGAAATTATTCTNAGTGATGCAGGATTGAATGAAAGAGAAATAAAAGCNGTTTTGGTNTTATCTTCTAAATCAAATNTGAAAGCAAGTGAGCTGGCCAAGGAGTTAGAAACAACTCGNCTAGATGCTTATAATTCTCTGGAAAAANTACAATCAATCGGNTTAGTAAAAACAACNGCAGATAGACCNATGAGNTTTTCATGNCCCCCTATTACCGAAGCCGTTGAGCATTTAATCGGTATTAGGAAAGTTCAGTTACAGAGAATAGAACAAGCATATGAAGAAGTTAGAGTCAATCCGAANACNCTGAAATTTAATGAATCATTAGAAGAAGGNAATGAAATCAATCCAAAATTCGCTGTNTTGAAAGAAAGAACTCATATTATGAAAAGAATTGAAAAAATGGCTGATGATTCGACAGAAAATTTAATTCTTTTGTTGGGTAAATTTGGTATCCTACATCTTTGCAGAAGCCCAGCAATTTCTGCAGTGAATAATGCAGCAAATCGAGGAATTAAAATTCGAGTCATTGGTCAATTAGATCGTCGTACGTTAAGATTCTATGGTGAGTTACATGATGCTATTGAAGTTAGACACACCGACAATTTAGAGGCACAGGGGGCTTTAATGGATAATCTCGAAACAATTCAGTATCTAAATATGGAAGAAAATCCTGTTGGAAGAGGTAAGGAAGATGCAGCTCTAGTAATTGAATCCCCTGATTTTTCCAATTCTTGGGCAAACCTTGTTGAATCAATATGGTCAGAAGGAATTCCTTTTGATTCTGCATCTAAGAGATACACAGAAAACAGAATTGTTGACCCTCTAAAATTGACATTCGAAGGTGGCTCATTTTTAGAGAGAATAAGAGAGATATTGAATGTAAATGATGATTTACCCACTGAAGATACTCCCTTCGATCCTGAATCAATTCTCAATGCTGGAATGGAAATTAATCAAGCNAGAAAGAAATTAGAAACNGGAGGGGTGCAAAGTTTAGCTGCTTTCGGTATTGACATTGAAACGTTATTGAGACAAGTTGGATTGAGAATAGGGGAAGAATTGTCATTTTCAATGAAGGATATTAAAGGAGATGTTGAGTATCTAAACGAGATAATGGATTGGTGGGAATANTCAGGTTTAGGTAAACTGACTTATGACATAGATCCAGTNTTCCATATTGAAGTANATCTAAATCAGAAATCCTCTNTAGAAACTCTACCTTTGTGGGCCTTGGACGACGGGATAATCGAGGGCGCTATATTNTCGAGATATGAATCAAGAGATGGNATTGAAGTAAATAGAATAGCAGGAGATGAATCAAATAATTTCCATAGCAGATATGAAATTATAATGAACAAATAATTTTTTTTAAAGTAATATAAAGCCTATGGATATTAGTTATATCTAATTCTTTTTTCGATTAAATATGGTACTAAAACCCGATGACTATGACTTTGGAGAAACTTCGAACTACTCATTCGTAGATTTGATTTCTTGTGAGAATGATGAAACTAGAAAAATGTTCATACTTGCATATGGACACATGCTAAATTACAATCACGAAGAGGCAATAGCCTGTTTTCAGAAATGTACTGAATTAGATCCAAAATGTGCTATGGCGTGGTGGGGAATCGCGTACTGTCTTTCTTCAAATTACAACTGGACTCCTGGATTAGGTTCTGGCCATGATCCAATTCAGCAGGCTATGAAACTCAAAGATGAGTGCACTGAATTAGAGCAGGATTTAATCAATGCTTTATCAAAAAGACATTCAGCTGAAGCACGTGATGCAGCGGATCCATCCGTATTGAACATGGGTAACAGCGTGGAATTAAATATTGCTTTCGCTGAGGCTATGGAACCACTTTATGAAAAATACAACGGAAATCTAGATGTGACAGCAATTTATGTTGAAGCCTTAATGAATTTGAAGGCATGGCAACTTTGGGAGAAAAATACTGAAACGGGTGAAATAACTCCTGCAGATGATAATACTCTTCTTTTNGTCAAAGTTTTAGAAGACGCATTTGAAAGTAGNGANGAAGCAAAAGTCCATCCTGCACTTTGTCATTTGTACTGTCATGCTTTGGAACTNTCTCCTTTCCCTGAAAGAGCACTTCCAGCAGCAGACGTATTGAGAACAAGAATGCCTGGTTTGGGGCATTTGGTTCACATGCCATCTCATATCGATGCCTGGGTAGGACAATGGAAAGAAGCTATAGACTGTAATATTGCTGCAGTTGAGGCAGACGATCGCTATGTCNAGATTACAGGTAANGAATCACAATTTTATAAATTNTANAGAATGCATAATCATCATTTCGTAGTTTGGTGNGCNATGTTTGACGGTCAGTATGAAACAGCTCTGAAATATGCTCGNAAAGCAGTGGATACACTTCCNGCAGGGGACGCAAATTCAGGGGTGCAGTTTATGTTAGCAGGTGTAATACCAATGGGGGCAATTTTCCTAGAGTCTTATGTTACTATGCCATGGCATGTGATGATTAGATTTGGAAAATGGGATGAAATTCTTAACGAGCCATTACATTCTGATAAAGATGTATTCCCAGCAGCTATTGCTACGCANCATTATGCAAGAGGAGTAGCTTATGCATCTTTAGGAATGATTCAAGAGGCNGAGGCAGAGCAAAAANTATTCAAGCAAGCGTTANAAAATCCTGCTTTAGCTGGNAGGGTNCTTCACAATAATCTGATGTATCAAGATCCTAGCGATGGACCATGTATACTTCTTGTTAATGATGCGATT
Organism: Methanobacteriota archaeon; assembly: GCA_002686525.1. GTDB lineage: Archaea > Thermoplasmatota > Poseidoniia > Poseidoniales > Thalassarchaeaceae > MGIIb-O2. Next base: position 35,097 of record NZDA01000023.1, read on the forward strand.
CTAGATGGAGAAATAGAATATAGAAGACAGTATCTTGCGAAAGAAAGGGGAGAAAATGCTGATTTTACNGTTGCATTCAATCATCTTCGTCGAGGGGTAAATCTTTCTTTGAATCTTGCATATAACGAACCTTGGGGACAAATGCAACCTGTACGTCATATTTTGGGTGCTCTACTTCTTGAACAAGGTGAGNTTGAAGAAGCCGAAGAAGTTTACAGGGCAGATATCGAACTTTGGAAAGACAATATGTGGGGGCTATTGGGTCTCAAGCTGTGTTTAGAAGCGAGAGGGGATGATTCTGGAGAGCTGGAACAAGTCACTGCTCTTTTCAAAGAGAGAAGTTCTCGTGCAGACATCATTCCAACTAGGACATGCTTCTGTGCTCAAGAAAGTAAAGATGCAAGTTGCTGCAGTGATGACAACTGTTGTTAAATTAAATTAAAGTTTAAATTATGGTGATATACGACCCATTATAGCCTCAAGTGCTCACTTGGTAATGTGAGATTACTGACATTCTTGTTCTTCATGCGTGAGATTTTGAAGAAAAAGCCTGCTGATTTAGATTGGATTCAAAAGCAAGGTTTACTGTCAGTTAAATTAGCTCAAATTTTTGCACTTAGATCTGATTTGATTGGAGTTGAAAAATGTAGACAATTACAGCAATTATATCAGCATGCAGCAAGTATACCAACAGAAGATGTTTTTGCAAACCTCGAGCACAGGGCTCCTGAGGGGTTTTTTGACGCATTTGAGAATATCGAAAAAGTACCCCTAGCAGCAGCATCGGTTGGTCAAGTACATAGAGGGAAACTGAAAACAGGTGAAGAAGTAGTTGTTAAGATAATTAAAAATCAGAATTCTAAAACATTTAGAAGAGATGTTGAAAGAATGAGGAGATGGTTAAGGATTTTCTTATTCTTCAATAGGAAACTTCGAAGAGTAGGTAATCCAGTTGCTTTATTGAACCATGTTGCAGACTATACTACTAGAGAACTTGATTTGCGAAATGAAATTAAAGGAGCTGAAGAATTAGAAGAAATTAAGAATGAAATTTCAAAAAGTTTCCCGATGGACGAACTAAGATTCCCAAAATATTGGTCAGATTTATCAAATCAAGATGTCTTAGTTTCTGAATTCATTGAAGGTAAATCATTGGAAGAAGGAATTGAAGAAAAATCTCTGTCATGGGACACTCTGTTACGATTATTTAGAATACATGGAGCTTACTTATTTGGCATTGGAACATTCCATGGCGATTTACATCCTGGTAATTGTATTATAGATAATGATGGGAAATTTGTATTCATCGATAACGGGGCTATATGCCATGCACCATCTAAAGTTAATTTATCACTTTTTCAATTCTTTGAAAATTTATCTTCCAATGATTTTGATGCAGCCTTCGATTCATTGCTAGGGCTATCAGATTCTCCTTTAAAATCCACTAATTTAGATAATTACTATAAAGAAATGAACAAAATATATGATGGTTTTCAGAATCAAACTGTTGGAGAGAAGAGCCTTACTAGAATTATGATGCAAACTGTCCAGGCTGCAGTAGAGAAGGCAGGAGCAGATTTTGGCGAGGAAGCATTTCCAATTATTCGAGCATTGATGTATCTAGATGGACTAGTACTTCGAACACATCCTGATGTGAAGCTAATCGAATCAATGGGGCCTTATCTTGAAGAATTTCGTCTTGGTCTCGACTTAGAAAATAAAATAAAAAATGTAGAGGTGTAAATTATGTCTGAAATGGGAAAAAAGGTTATTTGGATTATTGGTGGCTCTGGAGGAATAGGATCAAACCTTGCTAAACGTATGTCAGATGAAGGTTGGAATGTTGTTATCAGCGCTAGAAATCAAGAAAAACTAGATTTAGTATCAAATCAAAATACGATTGAGAGTTTAATCGTTGATGCTACAGATGCAGATCAGGTACAGGAAATAGCTAAACAAATTAATGAGAAATATGGCTCATTGGATGCAGTAGTCAACTCTGTTGGTTCAATATTTCTTCGACCACTTCATGCCACTAGTCCAGACCAATTTATAGAAACAATAAATCAAAATTTAGTCACATCATTCAATGTAATTAGAGCTACTGCAAAGATAATGATGAGAGGAAATGGTGGTCGAATAGTACTATTTTCATCAGCAGCCGCATCATTAGGTATGCCAAATCATGCTGCAATTTCTGCAGCTAAGGCGGGAGTTGAAGGTCTTGCTAGAGCCGCAGCGTCTGATTATGCAAAACGTGGTATCAGTGTTAATGTAGTATCTCCAGGGTTAGTTGAAACCCCGTTATCTTCTCATTTGCTAGCAAGCGAACAAAGCAGAAAGATTAGTGAAGAAATGCATCCTGTCGGTAAAATAGGTAATCCTGATGATATCGCCTCTGTTGCAGAGTGGTTGGTCACCAGTGCCCCAGAGTGGATGACTGGAGATATTATTTCAGTCGACGGCGGTTTAACTAACCTAAAGTAGATTTTTTNAAATTACAGACATTCAAATGTGATTACGTAACATGAATTGTTATGAAATTACCAATTGATGATGAAACATGGCATAGAGTCATTAGAAGTGAAAAACTAAAATTAGGTAAAAAAAAGATGAGAAATATTGGTCTCAAAAGTGTGATGTTNTACAGAGATGACTCCAAAATTCATGTAACAGATGCTCTTTGCAGACACATGGCTTGGCCCCTAGCCTACGGCGGCAAGATAAGTGATGATTGTATTACTTGTCCTTTACATCAGACACGTTACAGTTTAGAAAAAGGAGAAGTCAAGGAGTGGTCTCCATTTCCTCTTTTCCCGTTATATGGACGAATAGTTGGCTCCCTAAGGAGGCCGAGCCCCCTCGCCGTCCATGAGGCGAGAGAGCTCGACGGGTGGGTCGAAGTCCGATTATCTACGGCGTGAGCCCGCGACAACCAATGCACTGATCAGTGCTATTGCAGCAATACCGGCTGTGAAACCAGGGGTATTATCATCTGAATCTACTACCGTTGTTGTAGTTTCACTGATACCAGTTCCAACAATTACCTTTCCATCCATTCCCATTCCAGCATGTGGTTCACATATGTAATAGAAAGTTTCATCCTTATCAAATGTAATTCGATAATCAATTGTTGTAACTGCAGCACCACTGTACTCACCAGCGACATCTCTTGTAGTATCGCCTTCTGCTCTAATTTCAGCAACGTTGTGAGCCATAGCAGCATCAGTCCAAATCCAGCAAACAGTCTGACCGACATCAATGCTCAGATCTTCATTATCGAAAGCCATTCCATCTTCGGTTAGTCCGATAACATAGTCACATCCTTCAGGTATAACAGGTTCATCAGCAGGTGGCATCAATACCTTGTCAATTACATGAATTACTCCATTTGATGCTGCAACATCAGCNNNTGTTACNGTNGCATCTCCAANCANTACAGTTCCATCACTTACAGTGAATGAAGCATCGTCTCCGTTAACCATTGCAACTGTTAGACCATCTGTTACATCAGCAGCATTTACAGCACCAGAGTATACGTGATAAAGTAGTATATCGGTTAAAGTAGCAATATCTTCATCAGTAGTGAAAGCTGCTAAATCAATTCCAGCGTCAGCAAATGCTTGATCTGTAGGTGCGAAGACTGTGAATGGTCCATCACCTTGTAGTGTGCTTACCAAGTTAGAGGCAGATAGTGCTGCTACCAACGAATTATGAATACCTGTCGACATTGCTGTGAGTGCTATGTCTACTGGAGGAGTCCACATGTATGATTCACAGATAGCCTGAGTTGTGTCTGCTAATACATGAGTGACGGTATTGTAGCATCCGGTGAATTCTTGGCCACCCATACTGTAATTTTCAACATACATGTAAGATCCACACTCTTCCATTGAAGCTCCTGCAACAATAGTATGTGTAGCTGTATTGTAACAAATTCCAATGCCTGTGTATGGCGCAGGAGGCATCAATACCTTGTCAATCACATGAATTACCCCATTTGATGCCATTACATCAGCTGAAGTTACTGTAGAACCTTCAATCATTACAGTTCCATCTGTTACACTGAACTGAGCGTAATCACCGTTAACCATCTCTACAGCTAGACCATCTGTTACATCAGCAGCATATACTGCTCCAGAATATACGTGGTATAGTAGAATGTTAGTTAATGTAGCAATATCCTCGTCAGTTGTGAATGCATCTAAATCTATGCCAGCATCTGTAAATGCCTGGTCAGTAGGTGCGAATACAGTGAATGGCCCAGCGCTTTGCATGGTACTTACTAAATCAGCCTTTACCAGTGCTGCAACTAGTGAATCATGAATTCCAGTAGATGATGCTACAGCAGCAATATCGACTAAA
>NZDA01000024.1 GCA_002686525.1 Methanobacteriota archaeon
GCTGCTGTAAGATGTCGAAATAAGGAGGTTTTTGCTGTCGCAAGTCAAGATTGGGATACTCTGCTCTATGGAGCACCGGTAATGATTAGAAATTTGACATCTCATGGTACAAGAAAATTTGGAAGAGTTTTACAGGCTGAAAAAATAGTTCTGAAAGAAATGCTTGAAATGCATGAAATAAGTTATGAGCAATTAGTTGATTTAGGAATAATGATAGGTACTGATTTCCATGAGGGAATCAAGGGAATAGGGCCAAAAACCGGACTTAAATTGATCAAGAAACATGGTACAATGGAAGAAATCTCTATAGAAAAAGGATTTGATTTACCAGAAAACTTAGAAGAAATTAGAGAGTTATTTAGAAATCATCCTGTTCATTCAAATCCATTACCTGAATCTAAAAAAGCTAATGAAGAGAAATTGAAAGAATTCGCAAAATCAAGAGGATTTAGTGAAAAAAGAATTTCCAGAGCCATTAAGAGATTAGCCAATTCTAATAGATTGAAGTCAGATACTCAGCCTACTTTATTCGATTTTTGAAAAATGTGCGACTCTCCCTAGGACTTTATCGCCCTAGGGGAGTCTGTCGCTGCATGACATCATGGATGTTGCAGGCTAGCAAAACAATCTAGTTTCCGATTTTCAAATCAAAGGATTCCGTTGTTTTCATCGGCATCAGGGATACCGTCTCCATCATCGTCATCATCTAAATGATCTGGCACGCCATCATTGTCGTGATCGAATTGGCCGGTATTATCCCAGCCATCATTCTGCTCAAACCAGTCGGAAAGACCGTCATTGTCATCGTCTAGATCCAAGAAATCTTGGTATCCATCGTTGTCATGATCGTATCTCCAAACTCCAACGATACCATCGTTTTCGTCAACATCAAGGATATCATCATTATCATCGTCAGGATCAACACCGTCATTCAGTCCGTCATTGTCGTGATCGCGTGAATAATCTTCACCGTTCGGTCCAATGTCATTCCAATTGTCAATGCCGTCGTTGTCGATATCAAAGTCTACGTTATCTCTGACACCGTCGTTGTCATGATCATAGATGTCTGTGTTTGGGTTGCCGTCATTGACTTCGTCTTGGTCGTCAATTCCGTCTCCATCATCGTCATCATCATCCGCATCGTCGATACCATCGTTATCGTGATCCTCAGGGTTAGCATCCTGGAAATCAGGTATGCCGTCGTTGTCGTCATCGAAGTCTAGGTCATCAGGGATGCCGTCTCCATCGTTGTCGTTCTCACCGTTCTGTTCTTGATTCTCGAGCTGTTGGTTTTGCTGCTGATCGGATTGTTGACCCTGTTGTCCTTGATTGGAGTCTTGGGTCTGACCTTGTTGCTGTTGGTTCTGACCATTCTGGTTGTTTCCATTCTGACTATCGCCAGTTTGGTCACCTTGTTGTCCAGATTGTTCGCCACCAGATTGTTGCTGGCCTTGTCCATTATCTTGCTGCTGACCTTGCGATCCATCTTGACTGTCTTGGCCTTGTTGACCATCTTGTCCAGATTGTGATCCTTGATCTTGACCTTGGCCTTGTTGACCATCTTGGCCTTGACCTTGACCTTGACCTTGACCTTGGCCTTGACNTTGACCTTGTCCTTGNCCTTGNCCTTGNCCTTGNCCTTGACCTTGNCCTTGNCCTTGACCTTGNCCTTGACCTTGNCCTTGACCTTGNCCTTGACCTTCACCCTCTTGCTCAGATTCGCCGCCACCATCGGTACCGCCGTCTCCATCACCTTCTTGATTTCCTGGGAAATCAGGATCATATGCATCAGGTATTCCATCACCATCTGAATCAGATGATGAACCGTCATTAGGATCATTAGGGAACGGATCAGAGCCGTCAGCTACACCATCACCATCAGTATCAGCACTATTCGGGTTTGTTCCCGAATTATACTCCTGGGTGTTGGTCAAGCCATCGCCATCTGGATCTGCGTTCGCATCACTAGCTGAATTAGGATTTAGCCCGTAAGCTACTTCCCATCCATCCGGTAATCCATCGTTGTCAGTATCTGCATTGTTCATGTCTGTTCCTGCAGCCTGCTCCTCAGCATTGGTCAGTCCATCACCGTCCCAATCGGCTCCACCATCAGATGGATCGAGTGGGTCAGAACCGTCAGCTTGAACGCCAACTGAACCAGCCATCAGCACTAGGAGTAGTGCAATCAACATACTCATATTCTTCGTTTTCTTCATTTTTTTTACTTCCTTAAAATTTAGTTATAGAGTACCCGCTGTTCTCTCTTTCCGAAAATGCTCACGCATATATTTGTTGAACCATTATCCGGGAGAGTTCGGTATCGTTAGAAAAAGAGTTGAATGTNAGTTGTTAGATATACTAAAACGCTNTACTGCGCCTTTCTTAACAAACTTAACTAATTTTTATAAATTTATTCAACTCCTCCTAATTTCTCTTCCAATCTCGCGGGCTTTCATAGGGAACCCTCTGTTCCCTCTAAGTCTAGAGGTNTNCATACACTATTTGAAAGATTCGTGAATTGGTATCAAGGAGACAGTTTCGATAATTCTGCATTGAATCGTGCAGAACCTAAGAAATGCAATACTGGAGTTGATAGGGTTCCAATAACTAACGCCCAGAAGAATAAACCTGACCAAAGTTCAATTTCATTCCCCAAAGTAAAGTAAAGAGTCCAACCAGTCAATAGAGCGAGCCATAACCTATATCTTCTACTAAACAGAGCNAATCTTGCTTTTACTAAATCATCAGAATATAGTTGAGGGACTTCATCCTCATCTGCTAGATCATGCTCAATTGCACATCTAACGCATACAAGATACCGAGGACCATTGCCACGAACAAACTGATTCTCGGGATAATTTTGTTTACATAACCTGCAATATGCCATGTTGCTTCAACTTGTCCACTATGAATTGCTAATTCAAGGCTACGGTGTCCTAACCTGACGATTATCAGTTATTGGGTCTATCAATAGAGGTTCTTGTTTAAGAAATAGAGATATTAATTCATATCCTTGCGGACTACCGACTGACTCGGGATGGAACTGAATACCAAAAATAGGATATTGAGGATGTCTAATACCCATGACTAGATTTTCACTATTATCCCAAGCATCACAAATCATTGACTCGTTTTTTGGTACCAATATTAAACTGTTATATCTCATTAAAGTCAATGGAGACTCAAGATGAGAATATAGACCCTGATTATCATGTTTAATTATGGAAGGAATCCCATGTATTGCCCCCATTGGAGATTCAATCAAATCCCATCCCACGGCTAATCCAAGAGCTTGATGACCCAAACATAAACCAAGAATAGGGACTATTTGCCCTTCAACCCGAATTTTACCTTCAATAGCTAGATGAGCAATTTTTGTGGTAATTTTAGATTGCTCGGGACGTGAAGGGCCAGGACCAATGATTATTCTTTTGGGCTTGAAAAATCTTAGCCAAAATTCAATTTTTTCAAACGTATCAATTTCATTCTCGGGACGTCCTTCCACTATCCTTACCGAATGACCTAACTTAGCGATCGAACTTGCTATATTTTCTGTGAAAGAATCTAGATTATCTATCAATAAAACATCTGTTGGAAATGAAAAATCATCCTCACCTCTAATTATTCTACCAGTCTTTATTTTCAAATTTGGTTTTAATGGCCTAATCTCTCGAACAGGTCCATTGATATCAGGGATTGGTAATATCTCGACATCTCTTTTTGGAAGTTCTTCATTTGAAAAACCAGTTCTGAAGCCCCAAGTAGATTCAGTAATTGCTGCAGCCTTCCAACGTGCTTCCTCAACTTCAGAAGAAGAATTAGAGCCGATGACAATTCCACCTCCTGCCTGAACCCTTCCATGCCATAGATTGGGTCCGGAATGTGCTTCTAATGTACGTATTAATATGTTAAAATCGGAAATCCCAGATTTGGTATGGAAATACCCAATTGAACCAGTCCATGCACTTCGAGGTGCTCCTTCTATCTCATTAATTGCTGCAATTGATGCAGTTTTTGGGCAACCAGTAATTGAGCCGCCGGGAAATAATGAAGACAGGATTGTTCCAAATCCAATTCCAGGATTTAGTTTTCCAGAAACGCCACTAACCAAATGTTGTACTGTGGGTAATGCTTCAATACGAAAATCGGACCAATATACACTTCCTGGTTCACATATTTTTGAAAGATCGTGTTTCTTCAAGTCAACTAACATTAAGTGTTCNGCAATTTCTTTCTTAGATGATACCATCTCAATTTGTAAATCCTTATCTTCTTCAACCGATTTACCTCTTGGATAAGTTCCCTTAATTGGACGAGTTGAAACTATTCCTTTATGTGTTCTAATTAGACGCTCTGGACTAGCCGAAGCAATACACCAACCATGGTCATGAACATACAACCAAGAAGCGAAAGGAGAAGGATTTGATTTTGTCATCCTTTGGTATGCATTCCATGGATGATCAATCATAGAGCCTTGCCATTTTCTACCATAATTTAATTGATAAAAATGGCCTTGACGTATACTACTCTTAATTTTGTCAACTTTTTTGGCATGAGATGCATCACTTTCAGATTCTGGAACAGTGAAAGTTTCTAACTGAGGCAAAAAACTGGCATTACTGGTTATCGATAATTCGTCATCATTCAAGTCTTTTAGCCATGGATGTTCAGGTGTCGAAATAATACTTAATTCGTCTGTTTTTCTGTTATGAACCCACCATGCGTCAGATCTCCACAATACTCCAAGTAATGTCCCATCTTGTGGATTATTATCTAATTTAATTCCAACAGACCATCGATTTAGATCATATCCGAGTAATCCGGTAAAACCACCTGGAACAACTGGATAATCAGAAGTGTTTTCGAATGGTAATTCTAAACTTTCTGTAATTTCTATAGCTGCTTCTAATGTTTCCACCTCAAACTGATTTATCGTTTCCCAACCTGAGTTTTTGAATTTCTGAACTAAAACAATTAAAGGATTATTTTTACCTAAATTTATTTCACCATCTAAAGCAGACGATTTGCCCTCTTCTAATTCACTCATAGGTTCAAAAAATAATATTCGAATACTCTGTATACACGGAAGAAATGAATATTCTGATAAGTCAGTTACAGGACCTCCTGAATTTAGCATTAATTCATCTTGATTCGGGAATTCTGAATTTCTATAATATTCTAATAACGAAGTTATTGGATCCGTTAAATTATGTTTGAAAGAACGGTATTCAGGTATCATATTCTCAACTCATATCTTCTATACATTGCCAAGCACTAGATAATCGGGATTTCCAACATGACATAGCCAAATCAAATAATTTACCACGAGGTTTACCTATTTTTCTACCGTCAATTATACCCAACGACTGTATTCCCATCCCACTACCAATGACAATCATCTCTTCCGCCCTTAGTATCATTCTCATAGTAATTATAGCCGGCCTAACAGGAATACCTGATTTCTCTAAACAATCCTTGATTTGTTCTAAAGTAATTGAATCTAGCGCACCCTCTTCTACTCGAGGGTAATAAGCAACTCCATCTGAATCAAGCATAATCGGCATGCACCTATCACCATCAATTAAATTTTCATTCTCAATCAATAACGATATGTCAGCATTATTTTCTATAGCCATTGCTCTAGCATCTAGATATGGTTTCCAATCTCCGTGTTTTGTACCCCTGACATCGTCATCCCAATTTGGTGCCGAGACAGTGATAGCTTTGAGAACGTGTGGCCAAGGTTGATTTAATCGTGGAACTAAGGAAAATATTCCATTGTTTGTAATACCGATTTTGATAAGATATGGAGGCTGATCTTCCTTTACTACAGGTACTTCAGAGAAATTTAATTGTTCTATTTCTGTAAAAATACTCTTTCTAAAATTAAATGGTAAAGAAAAATTAAGTCGTTCTGCATGTCTCTCCATCCTATCAAAATGGAGATTAGCAGCTAGAAGGTGTTTTCNCCCATCCCAAGCTACAGTAGACCAGACCTCATAACTTGGGCTAGAGTTCTCAGCCATGTATGGCCGTAAACTTACAACTCTTCAATTTCTTCCAAGAGATATCACAAAATATCATCGATAAACGATGTATCTATATCATCATCTAAATCAGATAGTTCCTCGGCCATATTATCAAGATCGTCAATATCGAAATCATCTGCTAAGTCGCTTAAATCATCTAAATCAATATCTTCTTCTTCCACAAGTAATTCATCTACAACATCATTGGCAATTGGTGTCGGTGGTAATGAATCAATGTTGACTTGGTCATTAAATTGTATATTTTCTACATTTTCAGAAATAAACTCTTCATCAGATATTTCTTCATCCATTCCAAAGTCTTCATCGTACATTTGTTCTTCCAATTCCACTTCTAAAGTACCCATTTCCCAAGGTGCAGGTGCGGATCTACCCTTTGGCTTCAATATTAATATTCCACCAAATAAAATCATCAGTGCCGATACAATAGCAATTATCATATTCATATCACCATCCATTAATTGGTTAATCCAGGAAACTCCTGACTCGTCTAATCCATCACTATCGCTACCGAAAGCTGATTCAGACCAAGGTTGGATCTCCAAAGGGTCAACTGCAAGACGATGAACTTCTCCATCAAATCCAACTATTGCAATCCAATAGGAATTTTCATTATTGAGTGAATATTGATTACCCATTTCCGTAGGAGTTGCCAACCAAGTATAACTCGAATATGGTTTAACTACATTCTGTGAGGTATCGGCATCACGAGTATCTTCAAATGGAGTGGACGATAAGAAAATAATATAGGATTCTATTGCTGGGTCATTTTTATCGTCCCACTCAATCTGAATACGAGTTCCAGTACTATCCCAGTAAGCAATAATACCTCCAATCTCTGGAATATGTAATCCGGGGTCCAGAATATTTTCATTAATCAAAGCAATTGAAGAAGTTTTGATTCCTTCATCCCAATAATTTCCTGAAGAATCTACAGGGATTACACTAACCCAGAACATAATATTTGGAGCTAATGGGCTACCATCAGAAAACTGCTGTAATAGAACTGGCATCTCAACATCTCTATCAATAACCATTGCTGGCTCACGATTTACTAGAGAACTGAAAGGAACTGTGTCCGCAAAAATCCAATATTCAGAAATGTCTGAAGCATCACTCTCTTGGAATGTCACGAATACAGCATCTCCATCATCTGATGGTCTATCAGTCAATTGGGGAGGATTAAGCCTTGATGGAGGGAATATATCTCCACTGTTGTCTGAAGGAATAACTAGGACCATGTAGTCCTCCATGTCTGAAAGGAAAACATTACCATGAATATCGTGAGTTGTGATTGTAACGTATAATGGGACTTCTGGAATGATTGAAGATGAAGATGTTTGAGAAATTGTATCTCCATAATATGCCTTATCAACAGTCATTTGAAGCTGGAATGCACCTCCAATTTGTTGTTGATTTAATGTTATTAGTCCACAAGATTGTGGATCTTCAGAACAACTATTCCAAGAATCTGTTAAATCATCTTGATAGAAATCTGAAACCCAAACTGTATAGAAGGCAAAATCGGTTGCAAGTGAACGATTCCAAATTATGTCTATTGCAGTCCCATCATCATCAGGATGGTCGAAGGCTTGCAAACCTTCTACTCTAGCAGGAGGAATACCAACTCCTCCATTATTTGATTGAGGAGTCACTTCAACAACTAATACATCGGTTAGATCTTGATTGCCCCAATCATCTGAAGCGACTACTCCCACCCAATAAGTTGTATCATCCAAAAATGGTGCATCTCCAAATGATGATATAATTGTAGAATTAGTAGAACAGTCTGAAACATATGCTGAAACCGGCCAACCATCAACATTGTTAGGAGGTTGCCAACTTGTGGCAGGTAAAGCGAAAATTGTGTAGAATGTACAATCGTCCTCTTCATTTGGAATCCAAGAAACTTGAATTTGTCCGCCTTCATCGTCGGGAACATCGATTGCAGATGTTCCCTGTATAGGCATAGGAGGAATGCCATCGTCGAGACCTCCTGCTGTAACCACTGGTCCGAAAATGGTAGCATTCAGTGGATCGGATTGCCCGCTCTCGTCAACACACACTGCCGCAAACCAATATGCAGAACCAGGATTTAATTGCAATACTGTATTATTTCCAGATATCGATGAAATATCGAAATTATTTGTTAGAGCCAGAGCATTTGTTATTTCTTGCTCAACGGCCCATATCCGAGTCTTAGAAGCATCTATCTCGGTACAAGCAGACCATTCTGCGTAAATTGTTCCGGCAGTCCCTCCAGAAATTGGGTTCGCAGTTAACCACTCAGGCGGATTAGGTACTTCATCTACCGGAGTAGCGTTGAATGGCCAAGACATAGGCTCCCCGACTGAACCGTCTGCATATTCAGTAACTATCGCAGCCCTATACTTATTGCCATCAATCAAAGGAGAAATTACTCCATTATGATCGGCCTCAGTAATTGTTGCTGAAGTTTGGGACCAGAATGGGACATGCACATAACCTGCAAAATTATCTAACTCCTGCTTACTAGGAGTCCACTCAGGATTGTTGGTTGAATCCCAAACATATAGCCTNTATCCATACCAAGCTGCATCTTCAGAAGGTAACCAAGTTGATTCAAGAACTCCTCCACCATCATTATCACGATTTGCGAAAGATGTCAAAACAGTAGGTACCTCTATTCTTTCCCAATCATATGTCACTCTAACGCTTATTGTTCCATTCATTGGTGACTGCATTTGTACATGTAATTGAACAGAATTAGACCCTGGGCCTACATTAGAAATAGCACTTTGGAAACCTGCCTCGATTGCTGGATTCCTACCAGCCAAATCCCAAGAGCCGCTGTAATTTAATGAAACTGATTGAGCCCAAACATTTGCCGAAGAAATTGGGCTTGTGATAGTCATGGCTCCGTTATACATAGGTAATACACCAGGTAGCGAATTCGAATCATTTGGAATTGAAAGAGGGTCTGACGAATTGACTAAGATTGTGGACATTCCCGGTTGTGTTGTTGGGGTGATTTCCCATTGTCTACCTCCAAAAATAGCAAACATTGGTTCTGCTCTTCTTTGATATTCTCTAGGTTGTTCAATTAGGCTACCTTCCCAAACATGTAGACCATCTTCAGCAGCTACATACAAACTGCTTGAGTCAAGGAATGCATTATTAAAACCTGAAGCCGAAGTTGAAGCTATTACTGAATGAGAATTTTCAATATCCAAAAGATTGATGCCACCACTTCCAATCAATACTAGATAATTACCATTCGATACCATCTTTACTGGTGGCCATGAAAGAAGGTTAGCAGGATTAGTACCAGCTTCCATTTGACCCATTGAGCCATTCCAATGAACCAATGGTGCAATATCAGTGGCAATATGAACTCCCCAAGAATCTGCTGCTAAACTCAGTACATTGTTACTAGGTATCATATCTATCAGATATGTCCCATTTTGAGAATCTGTATCAATATCCCATGCTGCTACTCCCGGTCTTGTAACCCCTTGGCCGTTGTGGGAAATGAACAATGATGCATTATGATGTTGAATAATTGTTGAGTTTCCTATAACAACTTCTCGGGTCACAGAATCCGCAAATAATATTCCAGAAACTCGATTACCAATTAATCCATCAGAATAATCGATTGTATTCTGAATGGAATAAGTTCCAGCTTCAAGGACTGTTAATCCTGCTAATCCACCTGCTAAAATTGTACCATTACCTTGAATAGGGCTTTCTAATAACATTAGATGTTCAATCACTGGAGTAGGGAGTCCATCATATGCAGTGATCGGAGTATCCCAACCATTCTTGGTTAGATTATACATTCCAATACCGCCACTGGTTGCTATCAGTACATGGTTGCCTACCTCTAGGAAATCTCTGACTATATTGCTTGGGAGACCAGCAATCAAACTTCCAGGCCCCCAGTTTTCATTGTTCAAATTAAAAGACTGGAATCCTGCTGAGGTTCCTGACTCTCCCATCAACCCAACATACATTGTATTGTTATCCTCAATGAACATTCCATCCATTTGAGAATGGAGAGCAGATGAAGTAGGAGTTAAAGTTCGCTGTATTAAATCAATTTTGTAAAGACCATTACCTGCCGTAGTAACCCATAGTTTTTCACCATTCAAGGCAATATCATTGATTATATCGCCATCAAATGAGTACCCATATTGCCACCTTACACTATTATTGATTAGTTCTCCTTGCAAAACAGAAGAGGCATAAAACGAATTCCATCCGAGGCTGGAAGTAACCCAAACGTTTGTTTCATTAGAAATTATATTCAAAATTTTACCACTTGTCAATCCTGTCAATTCATCAAAACCACTTTCTATCAACCCTGTTGAATCTAATCTATCGACCCTATTTATTCCTGAAGTCTGTCCAGAACGCCCAATAGCATAGACAGGTGTGCTCGAAGAAGGGGCCCTGACTATTGAACAACCATCCATTCCCGGACTTAATATCTGACCATTCACGGTTGATGTACCTGAGGTAACAATTCTAGAAATACCTCCAGTACTGTCAAATTGGTGAGCAGAGAGTAACACGTTTCCGTCATGCAACATCCCACCAGGGAATATTCTATCTTCCGAAATTCCATCTGCAGAATTTGTCAGAGTTGCTAAGTATTGGTCCGTATTA
Organism: Methanobacteriota archaeon; assembly: GCA_002686525.1. Classification (GTDB taxonomy): domain Archaea; phylum Thermoplasmatota; class Poseidoniia; order Poseidoniales; family Thalassarchaeaceae; genus MGIIb-O2. The sequence goes on from NZDA01000024.1 coordinate 10,695, forward strand.
TAGTTGAACCTGTCGAGACCTACGCCTTCTGTATCAAAACCAATATACAATATTCGATTTGTATCATCGCAAGCAAGTGCACGTGGATCGTTATTGGCTAATCCTCCTGAAGTGATTAGAGATGTGATCCATTCATCAGTAATCCCATCGGAATCATGGTCCGCTAAATCATAACGTGCAATTCCTCCCTGATTACCCCACCAATTTACTGCTCCAACGGCTACGTGAACAATATTATCACATACCTCGATGTCAGCTGTATATCCACTAGGAATTCCTGCACTTCCGAGATTCCAAGTTGTCCAATTTCCAGTGGTTCCATTTTTGCGAATAATTTCCGAATTAGTATTGAAACCGCCGCCGCCACTATAACTTCCGGCCCACAAATCGTCTCCAACAACTATCATAGTGTATAACTCGTCATTTGCATCTGATGGTAGACCGTCATTAACAACCCAAGGATCTAGCCACGTTTCATTGTCTGGTTCCCATCTGAGAATTCCATCCATGCTGGCGAATAAATAGTCGTCTTGATACTCCACAATTCCTCTTATGGGTCCTGGAATATCTGTCCATTCATCAAGCAGTGTCATTGTTTGAGCTGAAAAACGACGAAGTATATTATCTCCATAAGCAATCCATAATTCACAAGAAGATACATTGATAGGGAAACATTCTCCTAAAAATTGAGCATTTACTCTCTCAACACTTCCGATGGTGTCGAGAGCATTTTCCCAAGTTTCGTTAGTAACATTCCAGCGAGCAATTGTTCCTTCCCCATCATTCCAATATTGTGTTGGTCTTATTCCAATCCAAAGCTCTTCAGATACTTGACCTAAACTATGAATCTTACCAGAATATCCTAACTCCTGACCCGCATCCAAAGTTGATTCACTAGAATTAGAAGTTAGATTAATTCTCCAAATCTGATCATTTGACTGCCACCATGCAGTAGATCTCTGAGTAGAATAATGTAAGATATCATCAATTATTACAATATCTTGTGGGGCAGAATTAGAAAGTGTTGGACCACCTGAGTTAGCACCACGATTCCAGTCAATTAGTACCGAGTTACTCACCGGATCAATCAAAGTCAAGCCGAAATCTCCACCTGCCCAAATTGTATTTTCAATATGTCCNGGAATAAGAACTGTTACATCATCGTCGTCAATGAATCCTTGATCTCCATCCCAAGTTTGGAGCCATTCTTGGCTAGTCAAATTATATCTCCCTATTCCTGTATTNTCAAAACCAATATACAAAATATCTTGCACTTTAACAACTCTAGCACGTTGAGTATCATCTCCGGCAGTCCATCTTTCTACTACACTCAAACCTGTTCCTCGGTTAATGAGTGAAGCCCCTTCATTATGTCCTGCAAGAATTCTAGTACAACAATTATCAGAAAGAGGGCTGCTCAAAGGCACTAGTTCAACAGAAAACGTTTCACTGAAACGAGCTGAAGTATTCATGGGAGATACACATTCATCCCATTCGTAGATATTCCCCTGGATTATATTCCATCCTGTCCATGTACAGACTCCACGATTGGTAGCTGCAACCACTCCATCAGAATCGCTCTTAATATCATTAATTTTCCATGGATCGTTGTTACCTCCTGGAACATCTGTTTCGAAATATTCCCAACTAGAGCCATCCCATCTAGCCATTGCTTGATTAGAGGTACCTCCTGAATTGGGAACTTCCATTCCAACAATTAAGCCACCGAAATAATCGAGATGGAGAGAAAGTACGTCGTTGTCAGGAAGGCCACTAGTTCCATCTGCATCCCATATATCTATGATTTCACTAGTATGTCTATCAATTAACAGGATTCCAAATCCAGTAAGTCCAAAATAAATCAAATCTCCATCAACTGCAATTGGAGCAGCTTCTAAATTATCTGCTCCAAGAGATTGCCAAGATGATAATATTGATAATTCTTGTAAATCAATTCTCATTACACCTGCATCAGGAGTTGCGATGTATGCGACTCCATATCTTGTAACAACATCATTAATGAAATCTGAGTCGAGTCCATCTTGTTCAGTAATGACATCTGAAAGTGTCATTGATGAAGTATTGACGAACGATAAACCATCTTCAAAATGTCCGACTACGAGGATCTCTGTGTATGAATCGTGAGACATTGATTTCACTGCATTAGATGCAATCCCCTGAACAGTTCCCATGTATGATGCATCTGTATTGTCAAGTCTGAGAATACCAGAATTAATCGTACCAACCCATACCCATCCATCTGAATCTTGAACAAATGAGGTGATTTCGAAAGGATTACTCACATAATCAGATATGTCAATTGGGGAAAGCCACGTCTGAGTTGCTTCATCAAATCTATCAATTATGGTTCCACCAGATACCCAAATTTCTCCTTCCTCATAATCGTCAACGAATATAACTTGGTTCATTTGATTTGTAGAAGGACTACTAACGAGAGTTTCTGTTCCATCATTTGTTTCTCCTACTAGACGTCCTAAAACACCAGAACCATCGCCTACTAGTACTAACCCGGAATCAGGACTTCTTGCTTTGCCGAGATTCGGCCATGAAATTATTTCATTACCGTTATCTTTCAAGTCAAAGACTGTCAATTGTCTCTGAGATGAGAAAAATAGTGCATTTGTGTCGTATGTATGAACTGTATTAGAAGCCAGGATATACAACCATCCTTCAGTCAGACCGAAGCCTATTACTTGGTTTGAGGCTAACCAATTACTAGTTGACCATGTTGCCATCCAAGAATTTGAGGCTAGATTACGACGATCAATTCCGGCATTGTCTGTTGCAATCAATAATTGAGAACCTAATAATTGTAAGTCATTAATCATATCAGAACTTAAGAAATTGCCTGTATTCCACAGCACATTACTATCTACTGAAACTAAGGTTCCATTAACTCCAGTAGATGTTGAAAAACCTAGGAAATGAAGACCCTGATATGTGGAAATGTAAACGTCATTACCTGTGGATACTATGTCAGTGGCTGTCTTAATGGTGCCTCCAGGGCAATAATAGTAAGATTCCCAACTGCTATCACTGGTGTAGTAAACATTGCATCCAGAGGTTGCCCAAACTGTACCGTAATCATCAACCGTAATAGCGTCGAAGATTTGAGCATCAGAGATTAATGATGTTTCCATAATGGAAGAATCGGAAAGACTACGTTGTAATATTGTTCCATTAGAAGTTCCTATCAAAAGACGATTGCTCATTTCATCTATTGCAAGACTTCTACCGTATACATCAGATTCAATATCGATAATTATCGTAGATGTTTGGTCATCTAGATGTAATAAATCATCACCTAGTAAGATGTAAAGTCTACCATCTACGGGATTTACTGCACTATCATGGATTTCAATATCTAATGACGAGAATGAAACTTTTGGATCTGCGGGCCGTAGTGCCTCCATTACTATATCAGTTATTGAAATGCCTGTAGGTAATTGCCAACTGGTGTCACTAATTGAATTTGGTTCAAGACGGGCGTCAAGAACTCCACTAGGACTTACCCCCGGTTGGTTTTCTGTGAACGTGTTCTGAACTCCGAATCCACCTAAATCCGTCCAATCAAGTATTTGTGTTTGAGTATCTAAAAGAGTAATCTGAGGTTCATATGCCCACAAGCCATCCGAACCATCAACTTTGACCTCAAAAGTCATGTTATCAATCAATGCACCAGGTGCAAAATCAAGGAATAAATCACCATATGCAAATGTGCCATTGGAAGGATCAGCCCCTTCGGCAGACAATTCAATCCATCCTGTATCATTACTTCCTCCTGCCCCCCATGCACCTGGAATTGTATTCTTTGAGATGTTGTTCTCTTCAAGCTGTACATGCTCAAACATAGACCAAGGAAGTAGCAGCATTAAAGCAACTAAAGCGATTGCTGTCCGCTTCTGGTGGCCAGAAACCGAATCATGCACTATACGCATTAATCCAACCGCGTCGATTTATACATTATCAAAGAATTGGGCGAATGTGCCATTTATGCTCAATCACCGTAGGTGAAATTATAATCTGTTAAATACTCAAAAAGGCTGCAATAAAGGCTGATAATACGAATCATAAGTATCGGATAGCATCATAGGTAAGACATATGCCGGATATATCATAGGGGATGTAATCTTGACAGATAAACAACTTCGAAAAGATGCTTTGGATTATCACTCTTCCAAGCCAGCAGGCAAAATTACTGTGAATCCAACAAAGCCTCATGGAACACAAAGAGACCTCTCTTTGGCATATTCTCCTGGAGTTGCCTATCCATGCAAGGAAATCGAGAAAAATCCTGATGCTGCATTCAATTATACNTCAAAAGGAAATCTTGTTGCNGTTATCAGTAATGGNACTGCAGTATTNGGGCTAGGANATATTGGTGCTCTTGCCGGNAAACCAGTAATGGAAGGTAAAGGTTTACTNTTCAAGGCGTTTGCTGATATTGANGTTTTTGACATTGAAATTGACAGAACAGNTGTTGATGAATTTGTTGAAGCAGTNAAAGCAATCTCTCCNACATTTGGTGGGATAAATTTAGAAGATATCAAGGCGCCTGAATGTTTTGAAATCGAAAAACGACTAATCAAAGAACTTGATATACCTGTTATGCATGATGATCAACACGGAACTGCAATTATTTCAGGTGCTGCTTTATTAAATGGTTTAGAAGTTGTAGGAAAAAATATTTCGGAAATCAAAGTAGTTGTTTCCGGAGCCGGTGCATCAGCTATTTCCTGTGCTCGACACTANATCCGATTAGGNGTTAAAAAGGANAACTTATTGATGGTTGATTCGAAAGGAATNTTGACNACNAAACGTTCAAAAAATGGTGAATTNAANNAATATAAAGATGAATTTGCCAGNGATGTAGCTGACGGAAATCTCGAAAAAGCGATGNAAAATTGTGACCTNTTTTTAGGATTATCTAAAGGAGGTNTTGTAAGTAAAAAAATGGTTAAATCAATGGCGGAAAAGCCACTAATATTTGCACTAGCGAATCCNGATCCTGAAATTTTACCTGACGATGTTCTAGACGTTAGGGGCGATGCTATTGTAGCAACTGGTAGATCTGATTATCCTAATCAAATAAACAACGTATTGGGTTTCCCGTACATATTTAGAGGAGCGCTTGATGTCAGAGCTACTGAAATCACTGAAAATATGAAAATGGCNGCTACTCATGCTATTGCTGATTTAGCAAAAGAGGCCGTGCCTGATGATGTAGCCGCTGCTTATGAGGGAGAACAAATACAATTTGGACCAGATTACATTATTCCTAAACCATTTGATGCAAGAGTTTTGATTTGGGAGGCAAGTGCGGTTGCACAGGCTGCTGTAGANGAAGGAGTTTCTAAAGTTACAAAAAAGCAATTCAATATTGAAAAATATAGGGAAGAATTGGAGGCAAGACTTGGATTAACACGCTCAATAATGAGGAGAGTGATTAATAGGGCTAGAAGAGATAAGAAGAGAATTGTGTTTGCTGAAGGAGAGCATCCTACAATAATCAAAGCTGCCGCACAATGTATATCTGAAAATATATGTGAACCAATATTATTAGGACATACAAAAAGGATTAATGCAGTCAAGGAAGAACTTGGTCTTGAATTTGAATGTGAAAGTATAGATGTGAGGTATGATCCGAGAAGGAGAGGGANTTATGCTAAGGAATTTCATAAATTGAGAGGNAGAAAGGGCCTTACCATGGAAGATGCAATTAGGTTGCTCAAAACTACAACATATTTTGGTCCAATGATGGTACATATGGGTGACGCCGATGGTTATCTTGGAGGAATTTCACATAATTACCCAGATATTGTAAAGCCATGTCTACAAACAATNGGGCCTGCAGCAGACACTCATCGNATAGTTGGAATGTATATGATGACTGTAAATGGTCAACTAATGTTTATTGGAGATGCAACAATAAATATCTATCCAGATTCAAGAACNTTGGCCGAAATTGCAGTTCAGACTGCTAANGTAGCGAGAAGATTTGGAGTTAAACCGAAAGTNGCGATGCTTTCCTTCTCAAACTTTGGAACAAGTGGTGAAATGAGAACTGACAGGATCGAAGAAGCAATTGAAATGGCTAGNGAATTAGATCCNGGGATTATAATTGATGGACCTATGCAAGCAGATACTGCTCTTATTGAAGAAATACAAGAAAACTATCCATTTATGGAGTTNGATGGCCCTGCAAATGTTTTAATTTGNCCAAATCTTGCTTCAGCNAATATTGCNTACAAATTACTTCAAAGAGTTGCTGGAGCTGANATGACCGGNCCTATCCTCGAAGGAATGGCTAAACCGGCACATGTTCTTCAAAGAGATGATAGTGTTAGAGAAGTTGTCCATATGGCAGCAATCTGTGCTGTTGATGCTCAAAGACACGCAACACAAAAATTATGATTTTTAATCTAGTACTTTTGGAGATGCAGAAAGCACTTCTTCACTACAACCATCTGAATATTGTTCGAAATTTTCGATGAACATTTGAGCAAGTAAATTTGCAACATTATCAAATCTTTTCTTATCAGGCCAAGTTTGTCTAGGCTGAAGAATTTCATCAGGTACACCTTCACAAGAAGTAGGAATCTGGAAGCCGAATCTTTCATCTTCGACAAAAATTACATCATCGAGAGAGCCATCTAAAGCCGCATTAAGTAGAGATCTGGTCCATTTGATTCGAATTCTGCTAGATTCACCATATCCTCCAGCGACCCATCCTGTGTTTATCAGCCAGCAATTTGCATTATGTTCACGAATCTTACGAGAAAGTAAATCTGCATAAATACTCGGATGTCTCGGCATGAACGGTGCGCCAAAACAGGTTGAAAATGTGGCTTGGGGTTCAGTAATACCTATTTCTGTTCCTGCAACTTTAGCAGTATATCCTGAAATAAAGTGGTATGCAGCTTGTTCGGGCGTCAATCTAGATAATGGAGGAAGTACTCCAAATGCATCACAAGTAAGGAATACTACATCTTTTGGATGACCCGCCATTGAATCAGGGGTACGATTTTCAATTGATTCAATAGGATAAGACCCTCTAGTGTTCTGTGTTAGCGTACCATCCTCAAAGTTCGGCACTCCATTAGCATCTAAAATTACATTTTCTAATACTGAACCAGGCATTCTTGTAGTGGCAAAAATTGCGGGCTCATCTTCTTTAGAGAGACCTATCAATTTAGCATAGCAACCACCCTCAAAATTGAATACTCCATCATCTGACCAGCCATGTTCATCATCTCCAATCAATGCCCTCCCTGGATCAGCAGAGAGTGTAGTTTTCCCGGTTCCGGACAAACCAAAAAATAATGCTGAATTTTTGTAATCTGTGTTTGCAGAACAATGCATAGGAAGTAAGTCTTTAGCAGGTAAAATATGATTCATAATTGTGAATATAGCCTTCTTAATCTCGCCAGCATAGTGTGTTCCACCAATAATAACTAACCCTCTATCGAGTGCTAGGATTACGAAGACTCCTGAGTTTGTACCATCTTCCCTAGGGTCCGCCATCAATTCGGGAGCATGTAAAATTGTATATTCAGGATTATGATCCACTAATTCACTAGGTTCCGAGCGTACAAACATATTATGGAAAAAAGACGCATGCCATGCTTTTTCAGTAATTAATCTGACAGGCATTGAATATTTCGGATCTGCTCCACAATGTGCGTCTTTAACAAAAAGTTCACTTCTGTTATCTAAATGATTTTGTACTTTAGATAGTAATCTCTCAAAGACTTCTGGAGATGTAGATTTATTCACTTCACCCCACCAAACATCATCTGCTAATCCAGACTCTCTAACTATGAAACGGTCATTCGGTGAGCGTCCTGTTCTTTCACCAGTAGTTGCTAGAAGTACTCCGTGTGCTGTCAGAGATGCTTCGCCTCTGTCAACTGCAATTTCATGGAGTTCTTCCCATCCAAGATTCCAGTGTACAGCACCCTTAGGGTCTAGTCCATGACTTGCTAATGGGGTGGCAAATTCGGATGGGCCTGTGCCTTTCGACGACGTCTCCATGGGCATTGACAATATGAATTACTTTTCAATGGTTATGTGGAGATATAACAAATATTCCTCTATCAGTTAATTGAAAAAGGGGATGGGATTATGTCATCGACACCTTTCAGAGATACTGTGAGTACCGAAGATTCGAATGATGAACTCATTCGAGAACGTGCATTCAAGATTAGCGAATCTATTGAATTAGCGGATATTATAATTCCTATCGATAAGCAAGAAACAGAGGATGTAAATGAGATAGAACATGTTGATGAAGCATTAGGTGAGATTTTCGATCCTTTTAATCAGGAAGATGAGAACTCTCCTGGTTACGTCAATAGAGATGGGACAGTCAATAATGAGCCTGAAAGAGATTTAACAACTAATCTATCCCAAGAAGGAGAAAGGAAAGTAAACTGGGTATTAATGGCATCAATGATTTTATTATTTTCAGGAGTAAGTATTGTAGCTGGTATAGCTTTAGAACCATTTTTTGCTACTATTTTGTTATTATTTCTAGCGATAATGGGTTTTGTTTTGGGAGAATATTGGATACCTAAAAAAAATCTTCATTTATTGGGAATTACTTGGGTAATTATTTCGATGAAAGTTTTGTATGGATTGGCTATAGAATTACAAAGATGGAATATTATTTCAATAGAAATTCTTGGCTTCGTACTTCTTGCTTTAGTGGGTTTTAATGTTTACCTCTCCTACAGACATAATCATGATGCAATAGCTGCACAGTCAACATTGATTTTGTTAGCAATTGGTTCAGCAACTGGATATAGTTTTGGAGAAATTGGAATTGCAGTAATGATACTAATTGCGACTATCCTAGTTCATGGTTTAGCTTTACATCGAAAATCAGGAAACTTAGCAGCACTTGGAATCGCATCCACCAACTTATGGATAGGGATGCATGCATTGACAGAAGGTTTCAGTTTGGGCTCATTAAAAATTCTAGCATTCACTGAACCATTACTGTTGTTTGTTCTTATCATAATTATATCTGGCATCAATGCTAGTATGGCTGCAATATTTGCAAAGGATGAGAACTGGTTTTCAAAGTCATTCAAAGCATTGGGACTAGGAGAACCTGGGTTATGGGGGGTTTCTGTATCTTTAGGAATGATTGGAGCCTTGATGGCGGTTGGTGCTAATAGACAAGATGTGGGATATGCCATCGGATTAATTTCTATATTAGCTTCCTCTTTTGGTGGTTCTTATCTAGTTGTTAGAGGGATTAATCCTCGGAGAGTTGCCAGTCCTTTACTAATATCAGCTCTATTTATGACCATTTTCTTGATAATAAATGAAACAGAAAATGTGGTATCAATTGATTCTTATGAGGTATTTGCGGTAATTGGAATAATTATTACTGGATTCGTGATGATTAGAGATCAACATTCGGTCACAGATAGGGTATTATGGACTGGTTCTATTGGAATTCTAATTTTAATGATTGTAATGATTCCTGCAAATAAAACTGCGAATGGGAATTTTTGCATCTCTAATTGTGGTGCAGGGGATGGAGGCACTCTGCTATTAGCTATCTTGTCAACTTTACATATCGGAACAGCCTATCTCGCCATGAAAAGAAGTTCGCCATCTCTTGGGGGAGTCACTGTAATTCTTCCTTGGTCATGGGTAATTATAGAAGAAATTATTGAAGAAGCGATACGTACATTGATAGTTGCAAATGGCAATCCAGATCCAGGATCAATTATTCACTTAGAACCTATTCCTCTATTGGGCTATTTCTCTATCGCATCTTTGTTAATGGTTATCGTAAATAACAAGCTAGGTGATAATGGAGTAAATTTAGCATCTAAATTTCTTGGTGTAACTGAAATATCAGCATCTATCAGAGACTCAGGGGCGTTGCAATTATGGAGCATAGGGCTATGGCTACCGATTATTTCTATAACTTTCATGGCTAATTTTGGTGGTTTTACTGCCGTAACTATATTGATTATTCTAGGATTAATTACAACATTGCACTTAATTTCAGATTTGAGTGAAAAAAGAGTGGGCAATTCTACTGTAATGATAACGACCTTACTAGTTGGCTACCTAATTGTACAATGGCAATTTGGATTAGAAGAAATCCTGATGATAATTTATTGCTTTGCTACCGGATTTTTATTCTTTAACAACGATGATAATGAAGATGGTATTTATTCTGTGGGNATGACTCTAATGGGTTTACCAATGTTAGTTAGCCTAATTTCGAGAACTCATGATGAGTTNATAGATACTAACCTTATTCCAGATTTGGGAATCGAAAAGGTTTCATTATTTTGTACCACAATTATAATATTTAATTATCTATTAAAGATAAATAAAATAGAGAAATTACTCAANCCATCACTAGCATCGTTGTGGTTGTTAACAATAAATATTGCACTAGTCAACCAAGAAGGAAGTTTTCTCGAATTAATGATGGCTTTAGGATTATTTGCATTTAGTACAATCTGGATGGTNGGTAATGGAGAAGTCAGGAGAGAGCTAAAGAGTATAGCAAAGAGAGATAGTTTGACACAGTTGGCGAAAAATAAAATGGTGTCTGAAAGTATATCTTCTGGAGAAATAAAGAGTTTTGACTCTCAACTTCTGGATATCAAAAATAAAAGAAAGAAAAGTAGAGAAATGGCAGATACTGATGATTTAGAAGAATTATATTTGACAGATGCTACACATAAACCTATGATAATTCTGTTAGTTCTAGGTCTGGTAATAATNTCATCATCAGTCNTCAGTTTCATTGGAGGAGTCAATCAATTGTTACTCCTTGTCAGTGGNATTTTCATCTCAATACTGATTTTTATTGCTCATCAAAGAACCAAGGATTTAGAATTAAAATTACCTCATTTTNTNGGAATTGAAATGCCAATTGCAATTGGAATTGGTGGAATCATATTGATCCAAGTTTCNGGACACCTTGCCGCAGGNATGAGTAATACAGAATTNTTTGATATGGCGATAATGGTTCTATTAGTGATGTTACTCTGTATCATTTCACTTATAGATCAAANGAATCTAATGGAAAGAATTGCCATTGCAATTGACTGGTTCATCATTCCAATATTTTTAGGAAGATTGGTAGGCGCTGTACTATACGAATCCTTACCAGCACCACTCAGTGTTAATCCATTTGAAGGAGATTTTATCGAATGGACATTGCCATGGACTATTCTTGAAATATTACTCATTCTNTGTATTTTGATGCTATTTTGGTTGGAAAAGAAAAGGTATGAAAATGAGAAAAATGCGACAAAAAATAACTCATTTAGAGCAATTGCTGTAGTATTTATTTCAACTGGACCTGCTGGAATCTTTGCAGTTTTATTAGTCCTTTATCACACGATTAAGAATAAACAAGTTTCAGAGTTTGGATTTATCATACCTGCGGCAATCTTTCCGATTATATCCATGTCTAATACAATTACAGAGATTAGAGGATTTTTGGATGAATTAACTCTATTTATTGGTTTATCTTTAATTGTATTATGTTCACTGACAGTACCAATGAAAAAAGAAAATTGGACTACAGTGTTAGCAATAGATGCACATTTATTGACTTATACGGGGCTACTAATCACAGGAATATTTACTACGATTTATCTTCCAATAATTCTTATTACTCTTTCAACTACAATCTGGGTTATCGGAATTTTACAACTTAGAAGATTTTTGAGAATTTGGGGATTATTTGATTTAATAATTGCAATAATTGCATCGTTATTAGTATTGGGAAGTACGATGTTGGAACCTTCTATCTTGTTAATATCATTAATTGTTCTTGCTGCAGAATTAGCACTTGTAACTTGGTTAAGTCTCTCAAACGAAGAAGAATTAATTAAAGATTAGTAAAATTTCATTAAAACGCTATACTGAGGCGTATTTATCTCCAAAATAACTCTATTTTCTTACTATCGTATTATGCTAACCTTGATGATGGGCTGGCTTGACAAAGTACTGTGACGAGGTCGTGGATAGCCGATACATCGGAGGAAATTGAACATCCTCCCATACCTATTGGATTGAACGAGATGGCTGTTCCTAGGACAATGATAATACTATCATTTGTCGTGATTATTTCTCTCTTAACATCATCGATATGGCTTGCATTGGAGGCAATGTCATTCCAAGAAGATCTGGAAGATTTGTTTCCAAAAAATACTGTTACAGAAGCACAATTACAAGAAGATGGAAGATGGGCATGGGAGATTGATCTTTTATTCGATACTTGTGATTCAAGACTAGATGATTGGGAATGGCCAGACTCTCTATCTGAGCAAGATGATGTATTCTTGTATCCTGGAGAATTGAGATGTGATTGGGAGCATCAAGGCCCTGGTGATGGGGCGAGTGTTGTAATTTACAATAGGGGCAATACTACTATTGATTTGTTGTTAGAAATTATTGGTGGAAGTGTGATATTCAAAAATGAAGATAGCGATAATCTTCTATTAAATGGACTAGAAGGTGGCGATTCTGAAATAATTGAGATTTCTCTAACCGAGGATATCACTGAGAAAGATATCACAATTACTGCCACACATGTAGAGTTTCAAAGTACTTCTACAATAAATTTAGATGTGCATTTATTCAAAGGATCTACTGAAAGACAGGTGCACATTACCGATGGAAATAATATAGAAGTACATTACAAATTATGGGACGCTGACACAGATGAAGTGTTAGACGAAGGCGATTTACCAGTCACTGGAGGTGACGATTCAAGATATATCAAAGGATTTGGATGGGCTGCAATTGGTCTAGACATTGAAGAAGACAGAGGTTGGATTCAAGATACAGGTACAACCCATACAGTACTATTACCGCCTCCAATCGCTTACGGCAATAGTGATGGACACGAACTGCAAGATACTTGGCTTAGATTTGAAGTGAAGATTGATAGAGCGGCTTTGTAGATAACGATAAGAGGAAATAATATGAGTGAAGTGAAAAATCATACCGCATTAATACCTTCTGAAGATATTACTAAGGAAGCNGAGAAAAGAGTACCTTCCAAAGCTGCNAGAAAAGGTGANCCTTCTCTTCATATGACNGATGATATGCGAAGATTATCAACTCCATGGTCAATATCTATGGTTAGAGCAAANCAAATAGAAGCATTTGATCTNCCTGCNGGCATAATTCTAGATGCTGCTGTAGGTTCNGGTGCACAATTGATAGCTCTGGCAAATGAGCTTNGAAGACCTTCTTTAGGNATAGAGTTAGATGGAAATATTGCAGTTTTATGTGCNGCAAATATGCATTTAGCTTCCAGTGCNGAAGATACNCAAAAAACACTTAACAGAGTAATAATTGGAGATAGTTGTGATGCTGAAGGTGCAATTACAACTTATTGGAATAGCCTNATGAAATCTGGAATTAGAGCACATCCNCCAATTGCTATGCTACATTTAGATCCTGCACGACCCAGAGATGCGCAGAATCATCATGTAGATGAAATGGAGCCTTCTTTAATGAGCGTTCTAAAATCATGGAACGAGTATTTGCAAACTGGCCCTAGAGGGCCTGCTNTTCTTCTAGATTTATCTCCAAGATTNGGAGAAGAACAGCAAGATATGATAGANGCAATTGTNGAAACAATATTNCCGGGGGTGCCCAGAACTTGGGAATGGTTAAGNCAAGGTGGTGGAAGAGTAGATAGATTATCACTTTGGATTGGAGCAATCTCATCAAAAGAAGAAAGACGTTGTATTCGCATGGGTACTAAAAATATTATAGCGACGATTGAAGGAAGGAAATCATATTCTAAAATTGAAATTTTATCCAGGCCACCTCCTTATGGTGCATATATTTCGGTTGTTGATCCTGCACTGATNCAAAGTGGTTTACAAGAAAAATGGATTTCAAAAGCAGTAGTAAAAAATACTGGTTATTCATGGCTTAGAATCGAAGGTAGAAGGCCTTTGTTAATACACACAGATCCCTTAATTGATGATGATGAAATCAATGGTTTTGTTGTAAGCACTGGGAAAATTGTTCAGCATAGATTGACGCCTCCACAACTAGATAATATTGATGAGATTGCTAGCGCAGCATCAAGGAATAATATTGGGAAGATAACGTTAAGATGTTCATTANATCCNGAAATACAACCAACTTTACAACGTCGTTTAGACAAAGCATTACGAAACACTGATGGAGCAAAATCGTATATGATTGATATCGATTTAGAACGTGGTAAAGGAAGTCATAAATTATACGTTATTTGTAAAGAATGATAGATTTTAAACGAAAAAATTGTTTTTTCTCTATCGGGTGGGTTGAAATAGGGTTGGTAAGTCGCGAGGTTGCCGAAAAGGCCACTGGAAACAGTGAACACGGGAGGACCGTACAATGAGTAATGAAAAACAAGAGATTGGAGATGACTTCTCCTACATTATCAGAATGGCTGACAGCGACATAGATGGACTAAAACCGATTGCTATTGGATTGACATCTGTAAAGGGTATTGGAGTACGTACTTCACAACAACTTTGCAGACTAGCACAAATCGATGGAACAAAACTTGGTGGACACCTCGACGATGCTGAGCAAGACAGGCTCAGAACCACTATAGATGGGTACGCAACAAATGTTCCTTGGTGGTTAGTAAATCGACAGAGGGATNTAGAATCAAATGAGGATGCACACTTAGTGGCGTTGGATGTAAAGATGACTAGAGATGACGATATTGCTCGCTTAGCAGGAATGAAAACATATCGAGGACTTAGACACAGAAGTGGACACAAAGTTCGTGGTCAGAGACTTAGAAGTAATGGTAGAAGNGGNACTGCACTCGGTGTGCAGAGGAAGAAGTGAGGTGAGAAAATGGGTGATCCGAAGTTCGCAAGATCAAAAACACAAACTCCAACTCATCCTTGGAAACAAGCTCGTATTGATGAGGAACACGCTCTGAAAGAAAAATATGGCTTGAAAAAAATCGGTGGGATGAAAGAAATATGGAGGGAGAAATCCGCTCTAAGACGTCATAGAAATCAAGCAATGAAATTAATCGGAAGAGTGGATACTTCTGAAGGCCATTTTGCTAGAGAAAAAGTAGATTTAATCAATTCTTTGTGCCGTAAAGGATTATTGGTAGAAGGTGCAAGTATAGACGACGTTCTACAGATAAATGTTGAACATATGTTATCTCGAAGATTACAATCTGTAGTCTACTACAGGGGTCTAGCACCTTCTATGAGGGCTGCTAGGAACATGATTGTTCATGGACACATATCGATTGGAGAACAACGCATGACTGTACCAGGATATCATATTAAGAAAGATGAAGAAGAGATGCTAAAATATTCTTCAAATTCAGTTTATAATGATCCAAATCATCCCTTTAGAGTCGAAATGGAAAAATTGAGATTAACAATGGTTAGCGANGAGGAGCCTGAAGAAGTTGGTGCACCGAAAGCAGCAACTGAAGATTTTGTTGAACAAATTAAAAAGGATGCTGAAGAAGCCCCGAAAATAGAAGAAACAATTCCTAAGGAGGAAAACTGATGGGACACAAAGCGATTTTACATATTTTCAGTACTAGTAATAATGTGCTAATTACTGCTACAGATTTGACAGGGGCTGAAACAATTTGCAAAGTCTCCGGAGGTATGGTAACCAAAGGCGGTAGTGACTCAGGAGGTCAGTTTGCATCTACACGGGCTGCAGAGAGAATTGCTGAAATGCTTGCTGAGAAAGATTTTGATCAAGTTATTGTAAAGTATAGAGGTGCGGGTGGAAATAGAAATCACAATGCGCCTGGAGCTACATCTGCAATTCGTGCCCTGACAAGAGCTGGTGTACAAATTACACGTATTGAGGATGTTACTCCAATTCCTACAGATGGGACAAAAGCGAAAGGTGGCCGTCGTGGTCGAAGAGTGTGAGGTGTGAAATATGGTTAAAGTTACAATTATTGAGGAATCTGANGATAAGATTAAGATATTAATGGCTGAAACTGATAGAGCNTTGGTAAACTCAATTAGAAGAAGTCTAATTTCTGATACTCCAAAAATGGCAATAGAAACTGTNCGTTTTGAGATGGGGACCATTGAACAAGAAGATCAAGTTTGGGAAACAACAGGTCCTTTACCTGATGAGATGATTGCTCAGAGACTTGCAATGATCCCTATTCCTACTCGTCATGATGAATTCCATTTCCAAGACGAATGCCCTAACTGTGCCGAACTTGTTGAAGAAGATAGAGGATGCCCAATGTGTACTATGATTTACACTTGCAAAGCNTTCGGAAGTAAGGAAGGGACTATGGTAACAGCAAGAGATCTAAACTATCTNGGAGATTCAAGTTTAGAAATCCCTGAACTATACAAATCAATCCCTATTACAAAACTATTCCAAGGACAAATGATTGAATTCTATGCAACTGCAATTATGGGGAGAGGAAAAGACCATGCAAAATGGTCCCCTGCTTGTGGTGTAACATTTGAGCCAAGGCAAGTTGCTGTGATTAATAATAAATCCAAAGCTAAAATTCTATGGGATTTAAAATTAGGAATAACAGCGAAGGATTTCAATGATGGAAAATTAGAGGATTACTACAAGGTTCAAGAGTTAAAATCACAGCTACATCATGTAGGTGAAGGAACTGAAGAATCCAGAACATTCAATGATGCCATTACACTGGAAGATATTCCNGGAGAATTTATCCTAAGTTTCGAAACTGATGGTTCAATGAGTCCTAAAACAGCGTTCAACATGGCTGTCAAAGAATTGGCTGGAAAATTCGNTAATATNGAACAAGATTCTAAGGCTGTTCTCTGATTAAATAACAAGTATTTATTCAGTTAGATACCGGATGCAATAGCATGACTGTGATAATGGGGCGTGGCGAATGCGGCTCACATGTTACATTGATATTCACTGTAAATGATGAAGATGAAGAGTTAATCAATCAGGGCAGTTTAGGTGCTGGTCTTTGTCTAGAACATGGNGTTGAGACTATTGCTAGGGGAATCGAAGGNCCATTCAANCTCAATATNAAATTTATAGAAGGAGATGGAGATAGACTTCTTTATGAACGTACGTTNGAATTGCTATCTGAACAATTAATCGGTGTTAAAGAATATACTTGGGATTTAGCTGTTAAATTAAAATTACCATTATCACANGGATTTGGAATGTCTGCTGCNGGNTCNATTTCTGCTGCTATGGGATTTCAAAGAGCTTTAGGAGAGCCTCATGAAGANAGTTTGAGAAGATCTTTTGCAATCGCGCACAGAGTAGAAAGAGAACTCTCAACGGGGCTTGGAGATGTGACTGCTTTAGCAGCAGGTGGTGTAGAAAGAAGGACACGTGCAGGTTCTCCATTTAGCGGGAAATTATTGAACAGAGGACCTGGAAATTCTGAAGGATGGACTCATGAAACAAAAGTGATATTGGCCTGGAAAAAAAATTCAGGTAAGCANACTTCATCATATATTGATAACAAAAAATGGAAAAAAACAATCAGTGATGCNGGAATAAAACAGATGAAGGAGATCAATTTAGGCGAATGGAATGATTCNCGTTGGAATGAACTGTTGGAAAGATCTGGAACATTCGTGGAAGAAAGTGGNTTATTGAANGATTCATTNNGGAACGAATTATTGAANGAGGTTGAATCATTAACTACTCACTTAGGTTTCAAACCTCTATTATGCTTACTTGGGAATAGCTTAGTAATTGTTCCAAATGATTTACATATGGATATTGAATATGGTTCTATTATTGAAAAACTCGAAAAAGTGGGCTTTGAAACTATTGAAACAAAGATTGGNAGATTATTTTGAATCTGCCAAGTTATCATGAAATGTTGATAATGGCTGTAAGTCTAATGGNCTTGAATCCAATAAAATCGCTCCCTTTAATTTCAAAGTATCACAAAAACCATGACGATAGACTATCGCACCCTGACCATATTCCTTGACATACCTATCAACTTGNTTCTGAGTTTTTTTCCTTGGAAATCTCAAATCTGCGCCAAAGAAATGTTTAGCATCTATCCAAGCACATGGGACTCCATTAATTCTGACATCATCTAATAATAGAAGATCTGGGGTGATAATTGCTCTTCCTTCAGATTTCTTTTGTTCATCGAGTAATTCTTCTTGTCGGCGAAATCTAACATTGAGTGAAGAAAAATAATCACATAAGATATCTTCAAAAATTTCAGCGGCATTCTGTGTTTCAGATTGGTTAACTGAACTCACTCTGTCAGCGGATTCTGCAAGTTGGAACTGTTCTCTATCTCTATCATTCAATCTACTAGGTGTTTTGAGAGTTTCTTTAATTTTATTTTTTGACCATCCTCTTCCTGTTAAGATTGCTCGAAACACATTGACTGGAGGGGCATCAAATCTAGTTGAAAGAGAAAGGACACTTTCTCCTGATTCATATCTTCTCTTCAGTTCATTCGCTCGACTCATTAAACGACCGTGAGAATATACACTTTTTTCTTGATTTAATGCGCTTCGTAAAGAAAGTGACTGTTCGAGTGTGATNTCCAAATTCTCTATTTTTTGAGCAATTTCTTGAACTCTTTCTTCTGGAAGAAAACCAAATTCACCAGGTGAGCAGACCAAAGGACTAGCCTTACTTTGAACTGATTTAGATACTGCATTCAACTTCCAATTAATNTTTACAATCTTTACTGGAGGNANAAGATCTTGTGTNAATCCCATTGGAGGGGGNTNTATAGTGAATCGAGATAGCGCNCGCTCTATTGCCTCTTCATCGCCAAGTNTTTTACCCCCNGAAGGAGNTTTTTTTGCACTNGNNCGACGACGGCGATTTCGNCNCTTAGGCCGTTTCTTACCTTCCTCTTGGTCACTCAATAATTGACCCAAGTGGATTAAGGAAATGAACCCACCGTGATAAAGACTTGAATGTGAGAGCTAANTAAATGCAATTCCTGGATTCATCGGAGAAGANACTCTTGCCTTACCTGCAACATCATCTCCNTCTCCTACATCNTATGAAATGACGGATTCAACACCCAAAGANTTAGCGATAAANTGTGCATTATTATTNATAAATTCAGATTCATTGAATTTCATATTTATNAGNGATTTTTCCTCNTCTGACCAAGTATGAATCTTTCCTCTAGTCTTCTTATTACCTAGTGTAAGAGATTGCCACATTTGGATAATTTCTCCGCGTAATTTTTCTATNTCGAATACTTCTANCGATTTCANATAATTCATACCTTCTTTCTTAAAATCAAAATTTNCATCAAGAAGAGATAGAGCCTCAATTGCAATCTCATTNTTCCATTTNGGAGATGTTTGTATCACACATCTTGATATTTTCCCTTCTGAATGCCTACTAGCTAAACCTTTAACATTCCTGGAACTATCAATTAATTGCTTGAGATATTCCTCTTTAGCGATATGGATTATGTCATCATCGAGCTGTTTAACATTATCAATAATTAACTCACTAACCATTCCTTTACCACCAATTCTTGACCAAAACTCTTCAGCAATA
>NZDA01000025.1 GCA_002686525.1 Methanobacteriota archaeon
ACTCGATAACGAGCTAGTGAAACATAATGATTCAGTACTATCTGTCCAACCATCATTATCATCATCATTATCTGCATTATTTCCAACTCCGTCAGAGTCTGTATCTACAGACTCATTAGGATTTTTAGGGAACGGATCATCTACATCAGTCACGCCATCATTATCATCATCATTATCCACAAGGTCGCAGACCCAGTCACCATCGAAATCAAGAGGTATTGAATTACTATCTAGAGGATCA
Organism: Methanobacteriota archaeon; assembly: GCA_002686525.1. Classification (GTDB taxonomy): domain Archaea; phylum Thermoplasmatota; class Poseidoniia; order Poseidoniales; family Thalassarchaeaceae; genus MGIIb-O2. Next base: position 242 of record NZDA01000025.1, read on the forward strand.
GTCCCACAATTTGGCTCATAAATATCGAACCATTCATCGCCATCGTCATCATCATCAAAATTATTGCCAATTCCATCCGAATCTGTATCTTCCCACTCGGAATTGTCCATTGGGAATGCATCATTTTCATCGGAAACTCCGTCTCCATCATCATCTGTATCCACTATATCACAAATCATATCATTATCAAAGTCACTAGGAATTGATTGATCTGACATAGAGTTTGTTGAACAAGAATTTTCATCTGAATCAGACCAACCATCATTGTCATCATCCATATCTCCATTATCTCCAAGTCCGTCATTATCATTATCTGCCCACTCGCTAGAATCTAGCGGGAATGAATCATAATTATCTGATACAAAATCACCATCATCATCTACATCGACATTGTTTCCAAAGCCATCATTATCTGTGTCAATCCATTCTGTATTATCCATTGGGAATGCATCATTATCATTAGGATAATTATCGCCATCGATGTCATTATCCATTAAATCACAAGTTCCATCCATATCTAAATCTGAAGGGACATCAAATGAGTTCAGAGGGTCTGAGTTACAACTAGATTCTATATTGTCACTGTAACCGTCTCCATCATCATCAGTATCTGAATTATCTCCAACTCCATTATTATCGGTATCCGCCCATTCAGAAGAGTCCATTGGGAATGCATCATCTACATCCTCATAACCATCATTATCATCATCAGAGTCTTGTAAATCACAAATTCCATCAGAATCATAATCTGTTGGTTGATTCCACATATCAAGTGGATCTGAGCCACATTCAATTTCGTTAGTATCAGAAAAACCGTCCCCATCATCATCCGAGTCTGCATTATTTCCAATTCCATCACTATCTGTATCCTCCCATTCTGATGCATCAAGTGGGAACGTATCATTCACATCTTCAACATAATCGCCATCATCATCAGAATCAAGAGTATCACAAATTCCATCAGAATCTGTATCTAGAGGAATACTACTGTTATCTGCAGGGTCACTTCCACAATCTTCCTCCACAGAATCATAGAATCCATCTCCATCCCCATCAAGAGTGAAAAACCACCACGACATTCCATAATATCCCTCTCCAGAAGTTGCTCTGACTTGTAATAGAATATCCATTCCTTCTACAATCATTCCAGGATATGTCCCAGAGCCATTGGATGTCACTGTTTCAGGATAATTTGTTCCTGAATAATCAATGGTATTTGCTTGGTCATCGGCTAAAATCACTTGGAAATCGCTAACACTGGTATTGAACCAAACCGAGACTCGAATCCCGTGACCGGCTGGAACAGTAGTCTGATAATTATCATTCAAATCATCATTAAGCGAACCCCATCCACTAAATGTGATATTAGTTTCAACGGATGAAATTGAAATATTTGTTGGGTTGAGGTAGTCGTTCGAGGCATCTCCTCCAGTTCCAGCATCATCTTGGTTATTCACAGGTGCACTGGATAAATTATCGAAAGTGAATGAAAGACTATAATCGTGAGTACCAGTACCCGAACCGTAAGCAAAAACACGGAAGTATAGGTCCATTCCGCCATTGTTATTCATAGTAACAGTCTCAGGATTGGAAAACCAACTGTAGGTTAATAGAGTCCCTGCACTATCATATACTTCCAAATCTAAATCAACCGTTGAATTCCAACTTAGTGAGGATGTAACTCCGAAGTAAGCTGGAATTGAGATGTTATAATAATCATTCAAATCTGTGGAATATGTAACATCCCCCCAGAATGACATATTGGTTGCATTCAGAGACATTGCATTAGCAATACTGCCACCAGCATCTGTTCCAGTTCCTGCATCATGGCCACCCCCAGAACCACCGCCTCCACCTCCTGAAGAGCCGGTTGAGAATATCCAGATTTGCATTGTATACTGTCCAGTTCCTGAGTATCGGTCAACCCATATGTATACACTGCTTCCCCCCACAGAGGTGCCATTAGATGTCACATCATCGGTAGTTCCAGAATTAGTGCTTAAGTCGATATATCCTCCACCACTATTCAATAGAGCCAAGTCAAAATCAACAGAAGATGAATAAGTAATCTGGACTGCTATTCCAGTATTCGAAGACATGTTAATTTGGTAATAATCAGAATTATCAGAAGATGCTGTCAGATTACCATAGTAAGTCCCGTTTGTAGCCGGTAATGAAGTAGCTGCAGAAGTAGTATCTCCTGCGTCACCCCCCGTTCCTGCATCATTACCTAATACAGGAAATGCAAGCATACTTAGCATCAATATTGAAACTAAAATTGTGATTCTCTTCTGGCTAACCATGTATAACGGAGGGTATACAATGATTTGAACTCTCGGTGGCGATACTGCGGCTGAGACAAGTAAAAATTAGTACTTGTAGAAACCTTCACCAGATTTTCGGCCCAATTTACCTTCACTCACCATCTTTACCAATAATTGCGAAGGAGCATATTTATCATTTCCAAATCCTTCATGGAGAACGTTCATGATATGAAGTACAGTATCATTTCCAATAAGATCTGATAGTGCTAAAGGACCTATTGGATGATTCATTCCCAGTTTCATAATACCATCTATGGCTTCTGGTTCGGCCACTCCTTCTTCTAACGTGAGTATTGCTTCATTAATCATTGGACAAAGAATTCTATTGGACACAAAACCTGGAGAATCATTACAAGATAGAGCGGTTTTTCCCATCTTTTCCGCAGCATTGACTACCGCATTATTGACCTCATCGGAGGTATCACTACCATTGATTATCTCAACTAATTTCATTATAGGAACTGGGTTCATGAAATGCATCCCAATTACTCTATCAGGTCTGTTGGTTGAAGATGCAATTGAATCAATACTGATACTCGACGTATTAGTTGCTAAGATCGCCTCAGGCTTACAAAGACTATCTAATTCAGCGAATAATGAGGTTTTGTAAGATAACACTTCTGGAATTGCCTCAACGACCAAATCGGCATTGGATGCAGATGATTTATCAGTTGATGTAGAAATCCTAGAAATTGCCGATTCTGCCTCAATTTCAGACATTTTGCCTTTCGAAACTAGTTTGTTTAGAGAATTATTGATTGTATTCATTCCTTTTTCTAGAAATTCTTCTTTGATATCAATCATTGTAACTCTGTACCCAGCACAAGATGAAACTTGNGCGATTCCATTGCCCATTTGTCCGGCTCCAATAATTGCAATNTGTTCTATTTCCATGAATGCTCGAAACAACACNGAGCAATGAGGCTTATGCTCAATCAAGGTCAATTACATCTTCATCANTAGTATGATTTACAGTGTGAATACTCCTTGTATTTTCTTTCCATTTTGTTAGNTCNTCTGCTTCTGGCAGTTCGCTATTAACAACCTCCCAATTNATTTTTGANTCAGNTGTTGGAGANGAATTTAATAGTTCGTTGATTTCATCAAATGATTCTTCAAGAGAAATTAGATTCTTCTCCTTAGTCTTCTTTTTTCTATACGANTTTCTACCGATAACAGTTAGACAAACTAATACAAAAATACNGAAAAANGANGCNAAGAAATACCATAACATCGGCCCCTGATTCTGTGCATCATCAATTGCCCAATCTAACCAATTCTGATTAGTAACTTCTATTGAATAGGAGTTTCGATTATTTACAGCATCAGTAGTAGTTCCTTGAATAATNTGATTACCAANAATNTCTTGAACAGAGATTTCAATGNCTATAAGGCCCGAGGAATCACAAATAAATTCNTGTGACTCAATAACACTCCATATCATGACGTAAGCTCCNGGTTCACAAACTCCTTCAATNTGCTTTACNGGATNCANTGTTGAGTTTCTNACACTAATTTGCTCAAAGGAGAGTTTTGGAGCAATTGTATCTCGAGTGATTGAAAGTTCATATTCATCTANCTCATTNAATGANTCAATTTCTANCTTAAACTCATTTAATCCTTCTTCTAAATCAAAGTCTAATTCGATAACCAANGCGCCAGGNACAATTAGGAANCTTTCGTCATCATCATTATTTTGCCACCAAATTTCTTGNTCNGGCCCTCGGTANAGAACCGATGANACTCTATCATCTGTCGTTATNCCNCCATTCCATGGAGCAACTACATTAGTNACATAAATTGATTCATTTAAATTATAAATTCGNCAATCAACAAGAATNTTTTCATTATATTGCCCCTCTGTTGAGTCATATGCAATGATACAGAATTCATGAGANCCCTTCTCTTCAAGAATAAAGCTAGTTTCTCCAATTTCNCCCTCCCATTCGCCTATCTGAACTCCATTATGAGTTAGGAAAACATGTGAATATTCATTTGAATACCAGTCCATCGTTAGTCGATGGTCGAATAATTCTCTATTATTTGAAGGAGTAAATATCCAGTCAATAACCGGAGCATTTCTATCAAGATGGATATTGAACTGTTCNGACGCAGAATTGTTAGCCCAATCAATGAGGTANACCTCAACTAAATAGTCTCCATCAGAGATATTGGCTAAATCAACTTGTACAGGAATATTTCTAGTACTTACTAAACTAGATAAATTTGTAACTAATATTTCAGGCATTTCGTCATTTAGAACGCAATAATCAATCTCTTCAGTTATTATGGAAGATTCTTTAGTGATGTTAAGGCACCATTTTTTNACATCAATTGACATATTTAGGGCAAAAGTAGAGCTAGTNATGTTAAGGACACTATAGAAATCGCTTGCTTGGTATCTAAAGCCATTTTGATCATCGATATGTAATGATTCCAACTCTGGAATTTCATTATCATAAATTACCATGTAGTCTCTAGAAATACTGTTTCCTGCAGTATCAACAGAAGTAATGGAAAAATAATTTTCTTCTGGAATCAAATAGTAGTCATTGGAAATTCCATCAATTGAGNTNNCAATTCCNATTTCACTCGGAATTAGACCTACAGTCCAATTAACAAAGCCATATTCATCAAAACCGGAAATAATACTCCCATCTTGAGTCACAATTGAACCGGGTTCAGTCTGTATGACTAAATTTACATATGGCTGATTAGTAATTTCTGGCACTCCATAGATGAATAATGGAGGGGCTGTTACGTCATAATTTACTGATAACCAAGACTGGTAAAATAGACCTGCTTTNTCAGTGACATTGACTCCATAATCATGCCATTGTTCAGATTCCNAAATAGTTGAATTTATCCANATTTCTCGNAATGAAATNTTTTCTGGCATTGCAAAATGATTACCAGAATTCCAAATTTCAGTCAAATTATGATAGTTTANATATGTATCAATCCCTTCNACAGAATCTGCAGATGGTACTGTTGTTTGGTTACTAACTGCATACCAGTTNAAGTCATCAAGAGAAAAACCAATACCAGTATCTACAGCATGAATCTCTATTGGTAATAATTCGTTTGTTTNGGTGAGATTAGCTGGGGTCGAGAANTCAACATAAGGCTCTATTTCTAATAGTTCATAGGTATAAGGAAGNCTCAATATTACTCCNCCNACTAAGGTTATTTCTACTTCTCCTTCCCAAATTCCAGCATTTTCTGGNCGTTCATAAGCCAGATTAATNTGATGTGCACTCACTGGGACATTTCCTGCCAAAGTCTCCGAACCATTAGGCCAGATAGAATTTATTTCAGAATCTATCAGTTCAATCTGATCAGTGATGTTTAATTTATCACCTCCAATCATACCTATATCAATCCANAATTGTACTTCTCCTGAAACAGAATAACCATGAACTGCTACAGCATAAAGTCCATTTTCAACATCGTTTAATTTAATACTCTCGGAAGAGCTNCCAGACCATGATCGTGAAACCTCTTCACCTGANGTGAACTGGCCATCTTCATTTTCATCATAGAATAAGAAAAGATCAAGATCTGCAGATTCATATGCATCCATTGATATACTCAACTCAGANATATCTTCAACAGTAAAATTATGCCACCAAGATGANGTCATCTTATCATTNGAAACATCTTGATAAGCAGTTTCATTTTCAAAATATATTGGTTGCGTCCATCCATANGATGNAACTGATTCAATATCCATCGGCACCGTAGAAACTACATGNACTGCGTCTACTCCATCACCCTCAGACCAATCTGATACGGTCTGGGAAAAGCCATCTGCCTCCGCAGCNACATACCCCACAGATATATTCAGGGCATTATCATTGGNTGATACTCCATGCAATGCAGTATGNAGCACCATTTGATGAGTTCCTGCTAGNGCTGGAACAGTGAATACCTCTCTAGAAGTTCCTGTATATGTNCCCCATTTATGTTTCCCGCTCCCAACATGATTATTTATTGATCGAGAAGAAATACTGAATGTNGAATCACCATAGGCGTCTGGGTCATCAGTTGAATAACCATGTGGAGTTTCATCAAGCCAAAGAATATCGACATCAGTATACGGGTTATCGTCCCAATCTACATCTAGAATTACTGTCCCTCCAGTATCCCATTCTTCAGGCCAATCTACAGTTAAAAATCTCCAATCTCCNCTTTCTGCACGCCAATTCCATCTNGTTGCACCACTTATCCATTCTTCATCATAAAGAGTCTGATTGGAAACATTGCCATCAAGNGGTTTGGGTTTTATTTCGAAAGGCCCCGACCAAGGGACATTTGTTACNACAGGAAGAGTCCANTTNCGATGAGATGTAATGGATGGAGTTCCATTTTGATAGTCGAATGATTCAATCAGAATACCATGCTGATGTAAGCCTGATTCTGCATCAGGTGGGACTTCAATATTCATCTGAATTGAATTGGTACTGTTGGCTGGAACAACCATAGTNGGCGGGATTGATAACCATTCATCGTCAATACTCCCAAATGCAGTCCAGTCTATTTCAATTCTAACAGGTTCATCAGACAAATCTCCATTATGATTCCAAACACCGAGNAAAATACCATCTCTTTCATCTTCGAAAGGATTACCAACTCTTACTTCAGCATTCGGACCATTCGACCACCAATAAGAAACCTCATCTAACTCACTGGATTCTGTCCAATCATCAGAATCGACCATAGAGTCATTGTCAAAATCCTCCACATAAATTCCATCACCATCATCATCTGACCATCGGAAAATCTGTAAAAATACTCGTTCTTCACTATTCCTGTCCATATTTTCATCGAATGCGGAATACTCAATTGTNGCTCTNGCTCTTAATTGCCTTACCCCTTCTGGTAATGCNAGTTCACTATCTGGAATATGTAATGGAATNAATAAATCAGGNCTATCGCCTTGATGACCATCCCAAGTATCATTTTCTCCGTTAGTACTNCCATTCCCAGTACTATTCCAAATAATTACTTCGTGAACAAGCGGCTCAAAAGTAGTTGGAGTAAATCTAAGTAATACTTCAGATTCAGCATGATTCTTGAAATCAAGTTCGACAGATTGTGATTCTCCTGGGAACATGTAATTGATATTAGCCTCTCTGTGAGANCCCTGGAAAGTACCACTATTCCATTGTGCAGGACTCATCCACCAACTCCCATTATCACCTTCTAATGTCGATACAGCACGTGAAGCATTGAACCAACCTCCACCTTGGATAAATGGTTCATAACCCCTATCATCAGAAGTTGATAAGACAAAATCTCTGAGTGTCTGTGAATCGGGATATTCACCCTGTGTTTCTTGCCAAGCTTCAGCGACTATCGCTAATAACCCTGCAGCAATTGGTGTGGCCAAACTAGTACCACCCCAAGTTGACCAAGCTGAGTTAGCATTNTTCCTCAAATTGAGAGGNAAATCTCCAGTNGCACTCCATCCAACTGAGACTATGTCNGGATCCATCCNTCCAACNACATTCGGNCCCCTNTTAGACCAAGGAGCGTTTTGCCCCCATGAATCACTAGATCGAGAACTGAATGCCCCTACTGAGAACACACCATGAGCAGCACCTGGTACTTTCGTTGTACCAAATCCATGTCCACCATTACCTATTGCTACAGAATAAGAAGCGTTATCATTGTAAACTCTGGTCAGCCAATCCAAATATAATGAATAACCATCTGCACCAGATTCATCTATACTCGAATAACCAAAAGAAAAGGAGCCGATATCAGCTTGATCATATTTGGTCTCTGATTTACCATCATTNCCTTCTGCNATCCAACGCCAAGCGTCTAATGAATGCCCTCCTGAATAATGATTNCCNATAGATGCAATTGTTGCATTTGGCGCCATTCCCAGGACTCTACCGTCATCGATTTCTCCTTGAGCAGATATTGCGCTTGCNCACAAAGTACCATGACTNCCAGAATCAAGCATAAATAGAGTTAAATTCCCCGCACCAGCTATCCTATTTTGATANCCGTGCCTGATAGAATATGTTTCTCCGTAAGGTACACCATTTATCCCGTCNGAAANCCAATANACTAAACCACCAGAAATATCCCATAATCCATCTCCATTTGTNTCAAGTCCAGTGGTTTCTGAACCNGGCCTAATTGCTTTTTCATCGGAAAAATTACCATCNGTATTCATGTCTACATAAACAGTTTCATAAACTCCAGAAACATCTTCATCGATAACTANTATCGGAACATCTCCGTCAACTTTAGANCTTANAGTTGAGTCAGGATGTTCACCTAAATGATATACTCCTGATAATGAATCAGGAAGACCTGANATATTGAACCCTGATATATCTAGGACNCCATCNGAATCATTATCAAAATCTAAATTTGATGTATCGGCATACCATGTATTAGACTGAGGATATGCATTTCCATTTACCAAGTANGNATACATGCTGTTATGATCAAACATCATTGGCCAACCGGACCAATCAGACCTAGGATCATCAACTCTAGCCTGTGTCCCATTTAAGTCAGGATGAGCNAAATCAACTCCTGTNTCTGCNACCGCTACNATCATTCCTTCTCCAGTATAACCCCTATCCCAAGCGTCATTTGCACCATGAATTTCACCTGACCTAACCGATTCTGGTTCNTTATTTGGCGCNTCNAAAGGAATAATATCATATGGTTGAGGATTATTTTGAGCATCTAANATTGAAATCACACCNGGCACATTGGGTAATTTATGNAAAATATTGGAAGGCATCCAAAATGTTCTGTGATCTATTTCACCAGATGTAGGGTCATAAGTTTCAAAAAATTCACCATTTTTAGGTTCAGCCTGTTTATCCAAAGCATTATTTTTTAATTGCCAATNATTCAATTCAGCNAGTGACCAAGTAATCACNGTAACACGAATCTCTTCTTGACCNGATTCAATTCTGTTGTTGATTGACTCCTCTATCCANGGATTTCCAGGAGATGGAAACGATGGTTCATTGGATTCTGACATTGAAAAGACTACATTGCTATCATCAGAAGGGAAATTGTAATGGTTATCTAGACCAAATAAAGAAACTGAAGATGTTAACATCAGGAGAGTTAGAACCACAGCACGCCGCTGATGCATATTCTTTCGATTGTTAGTGGTGACTTGTATTTACCGGCCCCCCGTCCCGTCATAATCAAAGAGTAAGAGTGAGTCGCAGGGGGTACTAGTCCCGTAGTGTAGTGGTCCATCATGTCGGGTTTTGGTCCCGGCGACCCTGGTTCGAATCCGGGCGGGACTACCAATAATCGCTTATTCGTTTATTTTTTCCGGAGTTTTTGCTAAGTCTCTGGTTATATTCTTTTGATGGCTTTCAAGAGTTCCGCCACCAATTTCTAATAGTTTTGAATCCCTCCACAGTCTTTCAACAACATATTCTCCAACATAACCATATCCACCCATTACTTGAATTGCTCTATCAGCGATATTTTTAGCTGCTGTTGTTGCATACAATTTGACCCCGTCAGTATCTAATCTATTTCCAGATTTAGACAAATCAGTATTTCTCGCGGTATCATATACATAAGAACGCATTGCCCTATACTCTGCCCAAGATTCACCTATATGTCTTTGAATCTGCCCAAAATTCCTTATTTCGGAGCCAAATGCTTCCCTCTCCGATGCATATTTATTCATTGCATCTAGACTACGTCGAGCTATACCTAGAGACATTGCTGCGAGACCTATTCTTTCAATTTCGAGATTCCTCATCATATGAATCATTGATTCACCGGGTTCTCCAACAATGTTTTCAGGAGGAACTATGCAATTGTCAAAAACCAATTCTGCAGTATTTGAAGCACGCATTCCAGTTTTATCATAAATTTTCTGTCCAACTGAAAAACCAGGCATACCTCTCTCAACAAGGAATGTAGTTATCTGAGCACGTCCTTTTGAATCAGTACCAGTTCTTGCGTAAAGCCAACAAATATCGGCAGGAGTACTCTGATCATCCACAGAACCATTTGTTATCCACATTTTCCTTCCATTAATGACCCAATTACCATCAGAATTCATTTCAGCAGTGGTTTGCATCCCTAGAACATCAGTACCATAACCTGGTTCACTCATTGCCATACATCCAATCCATTCGCCACTGCATACTTTGGGTAGAATTCTTGATTTTTGTTCATCACTACCATTGTGGGCTAAATTGTTCACCATCAATTGCGCATGGGCTAGATAAGCTAAACAAAAGCCTGGATCAGAGTATGACAATTCTTCATTTACAATAGCAACCGCAGTAGCATCCATGCCTGAGCCGCCATATTTTTCGGGAACACTAATTCCCAGTAAGCCATAATCTCCCAATTTCCTAAACAGTTCTTGATTGAATTTTTCAATCTTATCATATTCCATTGCTTGAGGCTCTACTTCTTCAACAACGAAACTTCGAATCATGTCCCTTAACATTGAATGTTCTTCAGTTGGATTACCCAAGTCGATACTTTGCCAGTCGCCGCCCATGAGCCTTCGAAGAATACTCATCGTATATGCAATTCGATTATCGAGTCAAGTGAAAACTTAGATTTTCAAGGAGTTACTCTACGACTATCTCTTGGGAATGGAATAACTTCTCTGATATGCTCAGCGCCAGATAGCCATGTACATACTCTATCAACACCCAAACCAAAGCCTCCATGGGGCACTCCACCATATCTCCTTGTATCAATGTAGAATTCGTATGGTTCTCTAGGAGTTCCCTCCTCATCTATGCGTTCGAGTATTTCTGCTTCTGACCATGTTCTTTCTCCACCACCAATTATTTCGCCATAACCTTCTGGAGCCAGTAAATCATGACATAAAACATATTTCGGATCTTCAGGATCAGGTCTGTGATAGAATGGTTTAGCAATTCTCGGATAATGAGTTAAGAAGTGAGGGACTGAAAAATCAGCAGTCAAAATTTTCTCTTTGGAATAATCTAAATCTTGGCCCCATTCTACATCCACACCTTTTTTCTGTAGAGTCTCTATTGCTTCATCATATCGCATTATTGGATAAGGGTTATCNGCATAATGAGAAATCAGTTCTAAATCTCTTCCTAAACTAGATAATTCATCAGATCTCTCGTCTAATAAGGTACTAGCAATATGACGAACTAAACTTTCACCATGCTTCATTACTTCATTATTTGATGCCCATGCTATCTCCATTTCTGCATGCCAAAATTCAGTTAGATGACGACGAGTTCTAGATTTTTCTGCCCTAAAGGAAGGAGCNATGGTGTATAATCTCTCAAGCGCGGGCATNGCGGCTTCTGCATATAANTGCCANGATTGTGTCAAATACGCTTTACGNCCAAAATATGGNACTTCGAAAAGTGTGCTTCCTCCNTCAACTGCACCTGCAACAAAATTAGGTGCCTGATATTCAATAAACTCCCTATCACGAAAATATGAATGGATAGCACCAAATACAGAAGAACGAATCTTGAGCATTGTAGTCATTCTACTTGTTCTTAGATATAGATGCCTATTATCTANAAGNAATTCNGTTTCTCCACCGTCTGCCTCAGCCATAGCAGATTCAGTAATTGGAAAAGGCCTATCAGGATTTACAGANCCTATTATCTGTCCACCNATTACTTGTAATTCNTGNCCATGTTCTCTATCNGTAGGTTGGATGACNCCTCTCAGAANCACACTTGATTCAATTANTGAGCTTTTTAATTGTTCAAAGAAGTCGTCACCTAAAACATCTCTCTTTGCCACGCACTGGATATGACCTGTGGAATCTCTAATTACNATAAATCTAATTTTATTTGAGCCTCTAGAGCGATAAATCCAGCCCTTAAGTTCAACTTCCTTACCATCAAAATTGCCAGTNAGAATATCTTTAATCCAGATTTCTTTACTCATTCANGTCGGCCTCCGTGATTGGGCGTAAAGGCACTAACATATCAAAGTCAGCATTAGATAGTTAGTACAGACCCGGGGGTTATAAGCCATACAATCCCCAAAAATTNGGGGAAAGCATGGCGGGTCTGACGGGGTTCGAACCCGCGACCCCCGGGTTAAAAGCCCGGTGCTCTACCTGACTAAGCTACAGACCCAGCCTCGCGACATAGCACNCCTCTATAATTACAACGGATGAGCTGATACATTGCTTCTTTGAGATAAAATATGGCGGGTCTGACGGGGTTCGAACCCGCGGCCTTCCGGTTAAGAGCCGGACGCTCTACCTGACTAAGCTACAGACCCAGTCTNCCGACTTGGAACTCATGTATAATTACAACGGCTCACAAAAAGTTAATTCAGNCTTCCAGAATCATTAATTAGAGTCATTACTCCATTATGTGAAGCTAAAACAACAGNATCGCAAATATCTACGAAAAGTCCAACTTCAACGACACCAGCGATACTTAGAAGTTCNATTTCAAGAGATTTTGGATCNGAGATTGTTTGACCAAAACTNCAGTCTAGGATATATCCTCCATTATCTGTAACGAAAGGTGTCGAACCACCTCTCAACGAAACTTCACCAGAACATATCTTAGAGATTCTATCTCGTGTTCTCTCCCATTCAAACTGTAAAATTTCTACAGGAAGATCAAAATTACCCAGAATTGNTACTCGTTTACTATCGTCTGCTACTACAATCATTGATTTGGAAGATTGCGCAACTATCTTTTCTCTAGTTAAGGCACCACCTCCTCCTTTAATTAATACAAAATTAGAATCAAATTCATCTGCACCATCGATTACTAAATCAAGTCCTTCTGATTCCGATAAATTGACTAGAGGAATACCGACTTGTTCTGCTAATTTCCTTGTATCTTCACTAGTAGGGACACCCACTACATTAAGGCCTTCTTCTGAAATTCGTCTTCCAATTTCAATAATTGTATATCTAACTGTAGAGCCAGTTCCAAGACCTAATTTCATTCCATCTTTAATGAAATTACAAGCCGCAACACCTGCTTCTTGTTTCAGCCTCTCGACACCTTCCATGACTGTCTGGAAAAGATTCACCAAAATGATATTTTCCATAGAAATTGTCAATTAACTCGACAAACGTCCACCGAGAGGTTCATGCGAAGAAGGCGTTTCGGAGTGTTGAGGGAGCAGGAGGGTCACTGACAGTGTACGACACTGAGGAAAGTCCCCTCTCCAAGATGCAAGCGGTCCGATTAACGTCGGAGATCTGGGAAGGTCGGCTCTGTAATAGAAACGAACTACATCAGTCGAGTACAGTGATTCCGGAAGGAAGAGGTTGTCTGAATGTAGATGGAACGAGCAACCCCGCTGGAGCAAGTCCAAGCAGTCCCGTATGGCATCAACAGGGACAGGTAGGATGCTAAGTTGAATGTGACCAGCTGAAAAGTGAACAGAAAGGGGCTTACTCCCTGCACCCTCACAAAAAATATTCTTTCATNTATNCTAATACANTAATTTAATTGGTAAGTAGTTCACGANGGTTTGAGGAATTNGTATGNGTNGAGATTTCGATGCCGCTAGTTTCAGTTCATTTGTTTCTTCNCGTCGTTCAACTCGTGACTTCTTGTCNACGCCAGTCTCTGANGAAATTATTGAAGAGATTATCGCTGATGGNCTCACATCACCTAGCTGGAGTAANACAAGACCAATTTTAGTTGCAGTAGCGAAAGACGATGTTCGAGATAGACTTTCAGCAGAGTTTCTTTCGAGATGGGAGGCCGTAAAGGATGCTAGAAGTGGTTTATTTGGAAAAATTAAAGCGGTTTTGAAAAGAAAAGGATTGCCTACCAGCAATTGGATAATCACCAGACCCTATCATAAAGATTTGATAGAGAGATCGAAAAATCAAGGTAGAGATTTTTTTTCACACATAGGCGTGAATAGAGATGATAAGATAGCCAGGAATAAGTCTTGGGCCCGAAATTATGAATTCTTTGGTGCACCAGTAGAACTTTTCATTTTCACACACAAATCTCTCGGTAAGTATTCCGCTTCTGATGCTGGCCTATTTATGCAAAATCTAATTCTTTCAGCTCATTCTAAAGGGCTCGGAACATGCCCCCAAGGTGCTGTTGCAATTTGGGAAGACGCAGTCCGAAAAGAATTTGATATAAGTAAAAATTACTCATTACTTTGCGGTATTTGCTTAGGTTATCCAAGTGATGAAATGATAAATTCATTCAATGCTAATCGACCAAATCCATCAGAAATATTGGTCTCTAGAAGATTGAAAAGATAGGCTAAATCATATAGAAGAGTTTTCTTTGGAAAATTGAGAGAGGAATTCCCAAGCTATTCCATTTGTATCCACAGTGCCGCCGTTCCCAGGAAAAATGTCGTAACTTTCCTCATACGGATTGTGATCTGCTGCGTATATGGTGACTAGAGAAGCGACTGTATTGTTTGCACAGTCTGTGTATGATTGAATGGAATAGAAAACGGTCGGTGAGTGTGAGTCAGGAGTCTTATCCTCACATCCGTTCATTTGACCCCATTGTTGCAGATTTTGGAGTGCTCCATGTTTTTGGGCATCCATATTGGGAAGATGAATNGCATCGTTAGAGTACAGAATTATCTGGTCCTCCAATCCATGGATCTCCATGATTGGTATTGGGGAATATTGTGGACTTGGGTCCTCTAATAGGTAGTAAGACATGCAAGCGATTGCAGCGAAAACATCACTGTGATCGTTAGCCAATTTTTGGCTCAAAGAACAACCATTTGACCATCCAGTTAGGTATATTCTGCTCTCGTCAATTGAGTGGTTGAATACTACTCTATCGATTATTTCCAAGATTAATCCTGTATCATTCAATCCAAGTTCACCCGCAGTACTGCAACAGTATCCTGAATTCCAAGAGTTATCGTATCCTTGAGGCCAAACTCCGATGAAGCCGTTTTCCTCAGCAAGGTCATCAAATTCTGAAAGATCGCGTTGATTTTGCATTGTGAGAGTGTTACCATGCAAATCGATTACCATCGGAACGTCTTGAGACAGATCTACCGTCTTGGGAACGAACACATTCCAGCACCTTTCCATGTCTTCATGTTCCATACACTCGATGTAATCTAGGCCTTGGAAGTCATCATCAGTTGGCATGCCGCTAGTTCCATCATCTGAGTTGCCATCACCTGTCGTGACACATCCACTGAAGGCCACAGATAAAATGACTAGAGAAATCATGAACGCTTTCATCGCCCTTCTCATAAATCATGGAAAAAGTCGTAGTATAAAAAAATTCCATGATTCGGGCTAGGATTTAATGTCGACAACTGCATCTAAAACAGAATTTGTCTCCAATGACCCACTTTCTTCAAAGTCTAACCAAGGTCCTTTGCCCAAAATTCTTGATGTGAATTCTTTTTGTAGAACAATGATTGAAGGTAAGAGTATGGAACTGGTCAATAAAGCTAGAACTAGTAAAACCATCATGAGAACAAAGAAATTTTGTAAACCTGGTATTGAAACAAATAGACCTGCAGACAAACCCGCACAAGTTGTCGCAGTAGTCTCAAATATTGTCTGACCAGTTTTTGATACTGACTTTACGATTCCAGCAGGTGTTTCTCCTTCGTCTTTAATCCTATCAACAATATGAATTGAGTCGTCAACACCTATACCAAATACAATCGTCCCTATCATTGCTGTAAATACATTAACCCCTACTCCACCAAATCTCATTAGTAGAGGTTGCCAAAGAACTACAGCACCGACCGCAGCCATCGTAAAAATAGCAAGTCTTGGAGACCTAAACAGAAATGACATAGCAATTAACAAAATGAACATAGTCCAAATGGTAGTTAGGCTTTGTGCCTTGTGTATACCGTCATTAATGTCTATTGAGACGGGTAAACCTCCAGTTAGTATTGAATTGTAAGTATTTTCCACGTTGATTGCGGTACATTTGAGTGCACTGATACACTCTTCTTCACCTTCCAAAATGTCATCTATTGCATTCCTTAAGAGTGTGGCATTTGCAAGATTAATGTAAGGTTGATTGGCATAAACTAATGTCTTAGTTTCTCCAATACCTGTATCTTCATTCATTAACATAGATCTGATTTCAGGAGATAATGTGTCAAAGGCGATATTAACCATATCCTCTCTACTAGATACAGAGTAAGCCCAACATTGAGGACTAAATGGATCTGAAGATTTGTCCCAACATTCGTCATGTAATATCTCCCATAGACTTTGATCATATATCTCTAGACCTGAAATATTGATGTCTACATGTATAGCCTTCAGAACATTTACAAGACTAATCGTATCTGTTTCTGGAACGTTATCAACTAAAACTTGTAAGCTTTCTATTGAATCTAAAATAGGTAAATCTCTGATTGGAGCAGTCCCATTAACTGAACCTCTTTCCTCCGCATTAATGATGAACATATTTGTTTGACCGCCTTCAAAAACCGCACTATATTCACGTAGAGTTTCGTATGATTCTAGATTTGGAGGGACTTCATCTGGACCGCCAGTGATTTCCTGACCCATCGTTTCAGTAAATTTTGCCACTCCTAAGCCTGTAACGACTAATGCAACAAGTATTACTAGTAAAGTGGCTTTAACCGGAATTTCACCAATTTTATCCCACATTTTATCAAATAATTGTGTATTTCCTTTCCGATATTTTAACAATTCTACAAGCGCAGGAACCATAATCATTGAAAGTAAAAATGTAACAAATATGCCGATTAAAAGAGTTATCCCAACTGTGCGCATAGGCTGAATTGGTACCAAGAAAGTCCAGGTTAGAACACTAAATCCGATAATGGTAGTCATTGCAGATAGCATTATTGCATTTCCAGTCGTCAAGGCGGCTCTAACTGTCGCGGTCAAACTAATTACAGGATCCCATGGATTTATTGTTTCAGAATCTAATCCATCACGATTTGCTAACCACGCTTTTTCTAATTTTTCCTCAATTAGTTCAATTCTATTTTCTTCAATTCGATTTGTCAGATGCAAAGCGTAGTCGACACCGAGACCGACTAGAATTGGTCCAGCAGAGATTATCATTGGAGTCAGCATTATATCGAAAATTACTGTAATACCAAAAGTAATTGCAAGGCTCATCGCAATAGGTAAACCACCTACAATAATAACTTTCGGATTTCTATGAAGAATCAGCATTGCTAAGCAAACCAATACACCACTAATTGGTAACATCACATCAACTAGCTCGTCGTATATTGAATCAGAAACATCATGAATTACAGGAGTTAGGCCTGTGATAGTCACCGCTCTTCTTTGCGGAATATCTTCTAGACGGTCCTTATCCATGGTCGAAGTAGGGTTTTCATATGTTCTCAAACAAAGTTCACAATTGACTCCAGACCTTTCATAAATTAGTTCACTTGCATATTTGATAAACGCTTTATGGTCTTTCAAACCGGTGGCTGTATCTGCAGGAACTTCAGTATCTTCCATATCAAAAAGTAACCCCATTACTATCACACCAGTATCCCAAATTCCGTCATCATTTGTATCTCTGACAAATGACTCCATTAGAGAACCAGATTGATCGACCAAATTATCTATTCTTTGTTGATCATCTGGAATTGAATAACCCTCGTTAGGATTCGAACTTGAAATAGCACAATTATCATTTGGTCCTGTTGGAAGACCATACTTTTCGACAGCACAAGTAAATCGATAACTAGAAGAATTTGCTTCTTTGATTATTTGTGAAGGCGATAGAATCCAAATCACTCCATCTGTACGCCCCCTGTCGTCCTTGTAGGTGTCTAGGCCGTCCTGATAACCTCCGGACAGTCTATTGTTGTCATCTCCTTCCAGCCACGATAATTGACGAAGAATTTCATAACTTGTAATATTTTCATCACCTCTTTCAGTGCCCGAGGCAGCATTATCAGTTTGTATGTAGAGAATGAAGATATCAGTAGCCCAAGGCGCTTCTCTAACATCTAACAGTAATTCTGTTGAATCTGCCCCGTCAGGTAAGTAAATTTCAACATCCCCATTAATCTGATCTTGAAAGTTCATAGCCGGCTCTACGGTCAAAGCCGAAATTAAGATTAATAGGGCAACAATCAATCCAGGACTTCTAAGGATCATGGAATATGTCAACTCAGCGGTTCTGATTGCAGACCTACTAAATAAATCACTAGCTCTATTAATTCCTGACTCTCCAATTTGATATAAATCGCCCAATGGGCTATCTAAAGCTAGTTGTTTTGCATTAATTACAGAATCTCTTAACGGTGCTAGTTTCTCAAAGAATCTTTCCCAAAATACTTCTTCCTCATCATACTCAATTGATACATCTGCAGGCGAAACTGGAGTCTCTGATGCATCACCCACGCAGACCTGCTCCGATGTAGACCAAATGAAACAATCGCTACAAAAGTTAGAAACATTAAGAATATAATACGTTTATATTTTGACAATAATTATTAAATTTAAATGAAAATATTCTGAGCGAGCATACGAATTACTGAAAGTTAATGAGTACGTCCGAAGAATGATAATATGGCGAGACGCAGGAGAGCATTGNCCCAAAAAGGGAGAGATGACGATGTCAGAATTATTGCAGGATTTGCTTTGGGTTCAATACTAACAGTGATCATGCTANTGGTNGTGATTATCGCACCTCCAGCAACAATTGGNCCTAGTGAAGGAGAGTTGGCTCCNGATTTCATTGCNGANGCATATAATGGAGCAAACTGGGAGAAATTTAAACTATCCGACTCATTCGATTATGAATGGGAAGAAGGAAATGANGGTGAATGGATATTAGTACAATTCATTGATACAGACTGCCCTTATTGTTGGAGTGAAGGAGAAACTATGAGCAATTTGTACTCAGAGTGGTCCAATAGTGTGGAATTTATCACTGTGACTGTTGAATTATCAATTACTAATCACAATAGCGACAGAGCAGAAGTAGAAGCTTTTCGTGACAAAACGAGCTATGGAACAGAAGATAATGACGGAGATGGATGTAATTCAGGTAGGAATGATTGTATTAATCGTCCAGGGAATGTACACAACTGGAATTATATCGAGGGGAGTAGTAGTATAATGAAAAGCTGGGAAGTCACCGGAACTCCTTTCCTAGCGTTACTAAAACCAGATGGTTATGTAGCATGGAATCAGTATGAAAACCCTGGAGAAAATATCGAAGAAGCAATGCAAAGAATTGTTGGTGGTGCGCAGTGATTGAATCTTTGACGGATCCTATTCTAATTATTTTCATCATCGCACTTACATTAAGTGCTTATCTGATGTTTGTAAATAATGAGAAAAAAACAACTATGTTACTAATTTCTTCCTTGAGTTTCTCCATTATTGGTATAGCTTCTTCAGCTTACACTTACATTATTCATAACAAAATGGTTCTACAGGGGAGTACCTCATTTTGTTCTTCAGAAGGGATAGTGCAATGCGGCTCGGTAATTGGAGACCCACAATGGAATAATCTNTTTGGTATACCTTGGGGAGTCTTTGGAATNTTATCATTTTCAATATTAATCTTCTTTAGTTTNTGTTTNTACCTTGANAGGCATGCAAAATGGTCGGAAGACTACTTGAANTACGCATGGTGGGCTGGAATTGCTGGATTNCCTTTTGTTGCTTTATTAGTTGTNATTGAATTNACTCAAGTTGAAGGTGCTCCACACATTTGTCCATTTTGCACNGTAGCACATATCTCACTGATTGGTTATGTAAGTTCGATATATTTCTTGAGGATTAGAAGAAATATGGGCAAATGGTCAGAAAACGAGGGGTAAATATGCATTTAGTTACAGGAGGGGCTGGATTTATTGGATCTCACTTAGTAGATTCATTAGTTTCCATGGGAAATAGTGTAAGAGTTCTGGATAATTTCAGCAGCGGAAGAGAAGAATTTTTGGAACATCATAAAGATAATGAAAAAGTTGAGATTTTCAGGGCTGATCTTCTAGATTTAGAATCAGTTAAAATTGCTATGAAAGGTATTGAAACTGTTCATCATTTGGCTGCAAATCCTGACATAAGATTAGGAACTGAAGTTACAGATACAGATCTAAAACAAGGAACTATCGCTACTTACAATGTCTTAGAAGCAATGAGGCATAATGGTGTAAAAAGAATTTCTTTCTCTTCTTCAAGCGCTGTTTATGGAGAAGCTAATGTAATGCCTACACCTGAAACATATGGACCAATTTTACCAATTTCCCTGTATGGAGCATCAAAATTAGCATCTGAAGCATTGATTAGTTCATGGTGTGGCACTTTCGGAGGTGAGGCTTGGATTCATAGATTCGCAAACATAGTAGGACCAAGGGGGACTCATGGAGTAA
>NZDA01000026.1 GCA_002686525.1 Methanobacteriota archaeon
CCCCCCATTGCTAAGAATACCTTGGCATTACCTTTCTCCATAGCCTTAACTGCTTCTACAGAATCATATCCATGTTTTTCCGGACTTCTAATTCCAGTAGATCTCTCTAAATTGTTAATGAAATCAGGAGATGGTTTATGATTAATGCCCACAGTTCTGTCACCTTGAACATTCGAATGACCTCTTACAGGACAAACCCCCGCACCTCTCCTCCCAATATTACCACCAAGAAGTAAGAAATTTACAATCTCTTGTATGGTTGCTACAGAATTTTTATGTTGAGTAATGCCCATAGCCCAACACACAATTGTTGATTTAGATTTAGAAACTTTTTGACTGACCTCAAGAATTTCTTGCAAAGGAATTCCTGTAATTTCTGAAACCTCTTCATATCTAGACTCAATAGCGATTTTTCTAAAATTATCAAAGCCATTTGTATATTTATTAATGAAGTCCTTATCAATTTTATCTGATTCAATGATTGATTTAGAAAAGGCGCGGAAGAGTGCTTGGTCGGAATTGATTTTGACTCTGAGATGTTTGTCAGCAATTGATGAACCAAAGCCAAGCATTTCTACTGGATTTTGAGGATGTTTAAATTTCTTCATCCCTGTCTCTACAAGTGGATTCACACTAATTATTGATGCCCCCTTTTTCTTAGCATCTCTCAAAGCGGTTAACATTCTGGGATGGTTAGTACCTGGATTTTGACCAACAACAATAATCAAATCTGCAGAATTAAAGTCCTCTAATGTTACCGTGCCCTTTCCAATACCTATTGATTCAGATAATGCTACTCCAGATGATTCATGGCACATGTTAGAACAATCTGGCAAATTATTTGTACCAATTCTTCGAGCTAATAATTGCCACAAGAAGGCAGCTTCATTACTGGTCCTCCCAGATGTATAGAAAATAGCTTCATCAGGATTTTCTAATGAAACAATATTGTCTGCAATTACATCAAATGCATCTTCCCAAGATATGGGTTGATAATAATTAGAATCCTGATGAATAATCATTGGCTCAGTTAATCTCCCTTGAGAATTAAGCCAGAAATCAGATTTTTGTGAAAGTTCTGAAATTGACCATTTTGACCAAAAATTGGAATCAACTCTACTCTTAGTTGCTTCATCGGAAACCGCTTTAGCACCATTTTCACAAAATTCTGCAAAAGAACGATGATCGTCTGGATCGGGCC
This sequence comes from Methanobacteriota archaeon, assembly GCA_002686525.1. Taxonomy (GTDB): domain Archaea; phylum Thermoplasmatota; class Poseidoniia; order Poseidoniales; family Thalassarchaeaceae; genus MGIIb-O2. The sequence continues at coordinate 1,202 of NZDA01000026.1, forward strand.
AAGCACAACCAGGGCAATCAAATCCATGAAAATCATTTACTTTCGATAACTTACTTATTGAGTTGATAACACCCATATTTGTTAGTCCATATTTCATCGTAGAAACTACTGCAGGTATTCCTGCAGCAGAATTTTTTGGCGGAGATAGCTTTGGAGGCTTTTCTTCCAAAGGAGTTAATGGACTAATTTCATCTCTCATCAGACCACCTAATGCTTACTCATCCTTGATACGGGTAGGTCCTGTATAAACTGTAAGATTGTTATTCTTCGCAAAACCAACAATTGTTAATCCNTGCTCTAAAGCGATATCTATTGCTAAACTACTAGGTGCGCCAATTGAAACTAAGGTACTAATTCCCGCCCTTCTGGCTTTGTGAACTAATTCAAATGATAGTCTTCCTGAAAAAATAATGAAGCTTTCAATAAAAATTTCCTTTGATTCAGATAANACCATCCCAACNAATTTGTCCATTGCATTATGTCTACCAATATCCTCTCCGATGAATAATAAATTTCCTTTTCTATCAAAAAGTCCACATGCGTGAGTCCCTCCAGTTTTCTGGAATAAAGTCTGTTCAGTACGTAACTTCTCAACACAATCCCCTATTAATGAAGATTTAATTTTAAATGAATTTGTGAGTTTGGGGCCTTGAATGTGGAGTAAATTAGATATTGATTCTTTTCCACAAACACCACATGATGCAGTAGAAGAGATTCTTCTATTGAAATCAGAAATTTTAGTTTCATCTATTCCTGGTACAATTACCTTCAATTCATTACCATTGGTCACGAAATCATTGATTTGACTGTAGGAATTTATTAGACCTTCAGAGAATAAAAGTCCTGAAACTAACTGTTTATCCATTCCTGGAGTCCTCATGGTAATTCCCAGAGAGAAGTTAATTTTATCTCCATCAGAAACTAGGATAGATAGTGCTTCTTCCACACAAATTGTGTCAATACCCTTCTCGATACCTTGAGGAGAAATCCATTTTGCTGGAACACCAGTCAAGCCCTCCATGGCTCTCGGACGTAGACTTATCTTATGTTACCATAGGTTGTAGAGTATTATTACACGATTATTCATATAGCCCTACTCATTCAAACATACATGGGCATTCTAGGCGGGGAAGGTTTCTCTTTACCGGTGATTACACAAACCGAAGTTGTTGATGTCAAGATCACTGTTACAGAAAATGCAATTAAACAAATGAAAAAAACCATGCAAGGCGATGAAGAAACACATTGTCTCGTCATTAGTGCACAGTCTGGTGGATGTTCAGGCTACCTATATGATATGAAAATTATAGAAAAACCTGAAGATAAAAATTTCCAAGTACAAAATTTTGGAGGCGTTGATGTCTATATTCACAACAATGACAGCTCACTATTGAATGGTTTAGAATTAGATTTTAAAGACACATTAATGGGCGGTGGATTCAATATTACTAACCCAAATGCATCTAGAGAATGTGGTTGCGGTCAATCATTCGGTTGATAATATGGGGAAAAGTGACTATTATATTCACAACTGTAGTTTTACCTTACTAGAAGGTAAAAATTGTTTGGAACATATGAACCGATTGGTTACTTCAAATATTAATAATCTGAAGGATTTGGAAAGCAAGAATACTCTGATGTGTAATGCGAATGGAAGAATAATTGATACCTTAGAAATAATTTCTATCGGAGAACAATTATTATTGATTGGAAATTCTGAAATGGCAAATGATACTAGAGATATTATCGTTTCAGGAATTCATTGGAATGAAGAGGTGACGGTGATGAATGGTGATAATATATTAACTAAATTATCACTAATTGGTTCAAAATCTGATATCGAGGAATTTCTTTCAGCAGAAAAACTCCAATCGAAAGAAAATCAATGGTTAGTTTTTGATGAATTCTACTTAAAGAGAACAAATCATGGAAAAGATTCTAAGATTGATTTGATAATGAAAAACGACCAGATTGATAATTTTATTGAGGAAAAAATTGGATTGAATAACAAAAAGTTATCGAGAAATGAATGGGATGAAATCAGGATACTTTATCAGATTCTATCNTATAATGAATACAAACATGATTTACTACCTTCAGAAATAGGTTTAGACCACTTAGTCGATTTGAAGAAAGGCTGTTATCCTGGACAAGAAATACATGCTAGAATGGAAAGTAGAGGGAAATTGAAAAAGAAAATCATGAAATTTAATTCNGATAGCGATATANNTTCAGGNAAATTTCTNACNGANAATAAAAAGAANATTAATNTCACTACNAGNATTGGNAAAAGTGGCTTTTTTTTGATNAACAATATTGGTGAAGAAAAACTAATNATTGATAATGTNATNTTAGAAATCAANGANTTAAAGTCTATCAAAATCAGCTGATTCGAAACTCTCATCTTTTCGTATCCATTCATCTAGTGACATCAAGGGAGATATTTTCAAATCACCAAGATGTTGGGTGAACAAATATAGCGTAGGAGAATGTTTTTCTATTACTTGAAGTTGAAATTTGGTTTTCACATCTCTAGCCCTTTTTCTGAAAAATGTTACCTCAATCATCAAACCAATTATTGTAGCAGTATACAAAACTAATAGTATCGATAATGAAAATATGATTGGATCTATGAAGAGAGTATCTTGACGTATTGCTTTGTAAGAAAATGTTAGCTGCCTTACAAGAAAGAAGACCAATCCAACTCCTACCCAAGGAGCCATCCAAGATTCTACTAGAGAATCCATTGGAATAATTTTTCTTTTTGGAAGATCAGCAAATGACAGAGCACTTGCAGTAGCCGCTCTTATTACAGAGATGAATGAAACTAGAATAATGTATAGTAAAGAAGAAAGTAGAATCGTATTTTGTATACTAAACCCCGCAAGCCAATGTAAATTCATAATTAACAAATATGAAAAAAGTCCTAAGAAAACCGTAATAGGCATCCTATGAATTGATGAAAGAATCCTATCTGATGTTTTTATTCCAATATCAGAACGAGGAATACCAATTATTTCCCAGCGATTAACTTTCTTAACCAAGTTCGCAATCCTCAGAAGAATCCTCTTCTCTATCAAAATCCATTCAAACATTTTCAGTGGAAACCAAGCTAACAAACCAATAATCACAGAAAAAGGAAATAAAATCGGCCACGCAATTAATGCGGGAAAAAGAATGAAATGAGTCACACCGAGCGGATTTAATAAATCGGATTCTATTCTNGCTTGTCTATCAGGATCGAGATATACTTTCCTAGCCTCGGCATCTAATTCTGGCCTATATCTACTAAGAGGGATTCCTGAATCGAGAACAATTCTGACCTTTTCTCTGTAATGTTCATGTTCAGGTTCCATTCCAGTCCACCATTTCCAAGCAAAAGACAGAGGAGTAGCTAAAAATAGAGGAGAGAGAAGAACCAAAACTGCAACAAAAGTTGATTCAATAGTTGCAGCCATGACGTTCCCAGCGCCAACCTTTCATTAAAGAAATGGTGGAAATATATTCAAACCTCTCGATTATACTACAAAATAACTCTCAGCAACTGATTTTCAGTGGCTGGTTAAAAAACATGCATTCATATGCTAACCCTAATAACTACACACATGGCAATGGAGTGCAATATTGATTCCAGAGGTAGGGTAGTACGTTTTATTACAGGTATTTTTGCGATTTTGGCTGGTTTTGTTTTAGCTATACTTGTAAGTCAAGGAATACTTACATCTGAGTCATATATGTTCGTAATAATTGGAAGTATACTAGGTGGAGCATTTGCAATGTGGGAAGCAAGAGCTGGATGGTGCGTTGTGAGAGCGATTGGAATCAGAACCCCACTTTGATAGTCATTTTACACGCTTACTTTTTACAGAATTAGTTAATTTACGAGATTTTCTATTGTTGCTAGCATAGGATAATACTAACCATCCTAGTGATAGAATCGCTGTTGAAACAAATAATACAATGGTCAGCCACATGTAAATCATTCCATCAGCAAGCGGCCATGCCCAATATGACACACTTACTAATACTAATAACAATAGTATCCTAGAGGCTTCGTTTGGCGTATTCCAACCTCTATGATCCACTCGGGGAGCTAATAGGAAATCCAATGATGACACAAATTGTCAAAGTAATTTCCATTTTTTAAGTCGTGTTTATAGAAATGGAAAATAGTAGGTTGAAATAGAAATTATTCTTTATCTTCTAACCAACCTTTAGATTCTGTATAATCACTTAATGACTCGAGTCTCTGGAATAGTTTGTTTCCAGTACCGCCTTCACCTTTCTGTGCTCTTGCATTCCAAACACCTCCGAATAGGAATTCCCAGATACCAAACGACTGGTGATGTAATTTCTTGAATAACCAATCCCCAGGAACTAGTAAGAACAAGAATACTAGTGTTGCGACTACTCCAATCATTCCACTGGTCCATTCAGTAGATGCTGAAATGATGACGAGGAATGCTCCTGCACCAGAAAGATAAGATACAACAGGTGAACTTTTTAGAAGATGGTAAAGGAAGGGGGGATTATTACCTCTAGAATTAACGTAACGAGTTGTTGTTATCCACTGGCCAACTGTTCTACCTGTTTTGTATGGCATAAATATCAAATTGAAAATCGGTAGAATGAGACTTAGAATCAAGATATATGTCAAGTCTGAAGCACCACCTGCAACAATATTGGTCAAAAGGTAGAACGAAAATAATGCAAAATTAACAACTAGATCTACTATAGAACGGAACCAAGCACGAGCCTTGTTAACTTCATCGAACCCCTCGGGAAACTCCTTTACTACCCGCTCTTTTCTCGCTCTAGGTTCTTTTGCTTTCTTCACTTTTTTAGGTTTCTTGACTTTGGCCGCCTTTTTTGGTTGCTTAGTTTTTGGTTCTTCAACTACGGCAGCTTTAGCAACTTTTTCATTAAATTTTTCAGCTTCTTTCTCAGCTTTTACAGTTTTAACTGATTTATCTTCTGCTTGAATATTTCCAGCCTTTTCTAACAATCCCATAATTCAACCCCCGTATAATTCACCCATCTTTTCAAATAATGAGAAATCGGATGAACGAATAAATGCTTCTACTGACTTGTTATCATCCGGTAAATCTCCTAGTACCTGATTAATTAGTTTGAAGAACTCTTCTTTTTCATCATCAGAAACAGACTCAGGAGATGAACCTACTTTCTCGAACAAAGAAAATGAATCTGATGCAATGAAATCCTTAATAGCATCCTCATCCGTGATTTCGCCTAATAAATTATTTATCACAGAAAAGAACTCTGCAAAATCCAAATCTTCAGAATATTCTTCATCTTCTTCATCAGACTCTGCTGCATATTCTTCACTCGGCGCTTGTATTAATTCAACAGTTGGTTTAATTTCACGCATCTCTTGTTGTTGCTTTTTACGGAGTACGATAATCTCTCGGTCTAATTCTGAACCGAATCGATTAGAAAATCTATCAAGAAGGGTTCCCACTTCACCGGTAGCTATTCTGTCAATATGCCCATACATACTTTCTCTATTACCAACTGATAGATTTGGATCCGAGGCTTTCCTTTTTTCCCAATGGGACTGGAAATCGGAAGATGGGGAATTCTCCGATACTCCTCCATCAAAATTCTCAACTTCAATAGCCTCTTCTAAATTATCCTCTAAATCTACATCTTCAAGTGGAGGTGGTGGAGGCGGTGGAAGTGGTAATGAAATGCCTGGAGGGAGAGGAGGGAGAGGCATATCTTGCGCCTTATCTTGAGTCTTCTCGTCCTCGCCCATAGTACTCACTAGTACTCTTCCAAACCTAATCACTCTTCAACATATTGTGATTCAGTGTTCAAATTATATTAATTAATTATTGAACCCCATCCTTTCAAAACTATGAATGTGGCCAAAGATTCGGTAACAACAAATTTATCTCCTGAGTTGCCTTCTATCCTATTTCCGGCTAGTTCTGCTGTCACATCATCTTTACTCAATAAAATTTCAAATTTCTTATCTGAAGAGAAAACAATTGATTCTTCTAAGGGATTAAAATAATCTTTAGAAAATGGATTTAACCGTTCTAATGGTATCTCAGTTACTCTCAAACCACATTTTCCATGTAAGCTACCAATCCATCTAATCACTCGCTTAACATCAACTGTGACCGCCTCATCAGTTTCTCCTGCAGAACCCAAGACTACTGAATTATCACCCTTGACCATGTCCCAGAATAAAGAGGTGTTTTTATCACCAAAAACTCTCAATTTATTATCATTTAATAATCTCTCTAGGCGCTCATCATCTGCCAAATCTGCGATTTCGGTGATTTTAGCTTTTGATATCTTCTTATTAACACTTGAAATTTTATTAGTATTTTCTACTGCAGTCTGTAAATCTGTTATGAAGGTTTTAGAATCAGAACCATTTTCCTTGATTATTCTTAATTTGTGAGTCACAGATTTAATACCCTCATTTATTCTATTTTGCCATCCAGATTGAGGGCCAGATAGAATAGTTTGTACATTAATTCCTTCTCCTCTAATATAATTAACAAGTTGTCGTCTTGCATTTGAATCAAGATGTAACAATGAAGGATCTCTAACGTGGATATGAAATCCTCTATGACCTGAAAAAGAAGTTTGGATATATTTCTCCTCGAATCCAAATTCAGGATTTAAAAAATCTGACCAAAGAGTCCATGCTTGTTCTTGAATTTTCGAAATCATTGTTGGAAAATCATTATCAGAAACTCCTGGTAAATGGTCTCCATCTAAGTCAAAAATCAAATCAGCACCCAGCCAATCTTTATCAATCATTTTTCTTTCATTAGGGTTTTTGTAATAAGCAGTACTATGAAAGCAAGAATGTGGGGCTTTCAATCGTAAGTAATCAGATAGAGCTTTCTTGTCCAAGAAACCTCTATGTCTATCCGGAGGACTGGCCCCCCATGGAATAAACATCCACTCTCTATTCTTCAATCTAGGAGGAACCCATAAATCATTGTGATTTAATGAATTATAATATTCACCAAATCGCAGAGCGAAGCGGCTCCAGCCCTCTACCATAGTGCATTAAGAGAGTGAGTAGCAAATTAAGTTGAGGTTTAATCAATCAAGATTAAGATTTGAAACTTGCTTACCTTCTGAAGCTGAATCTGCTCCAGTGACTTCAACATAAGCTTCCCAACAAACAAATTGATCATCTAAAACAATTGCTTCTGCAAAAGTCATTGCTTTGCCTGTGATTGCACACACAGGCCCTAATTGCCCCGTAGCTGTGGATAGTTTGGATGCGTCTGGCATATTAANGGGGAAAAAGAACACTCTATTCATCCTTACCATTCNACAAACTGAGATACACACAGTTTTGTATTAGTTTTCAACCGCCAATTCATGAGTACACCGCAGAAGGCTTTCCGAGTGGGACATTCTCCAGACCCAGATGATGCATTCATGTTCCATGCAATGACTACCGGAGCGATTAATACAGAAGGCAGAGAATATGAGCATGTTCTTTTAGATATTGAAACTTTGAACAAACATGCTATGGATGGAACTTACGAAATTTCTGCTGTTAGTATACATTCATTTCCTGAAATAGCAGATANATATCATTTAATGAACTGCGGAGCATCTATGGGAGAAGGCTATGGTCCAATGATTATTTCTAATAAAGAAATGANTGAAGAGGAAGCAAAAAGTAAGGTAATTGCAATTCCAGGCTTAGGAACCAGCGCATATCTCTCACTACGACTAGCTTGGGGTGACGTGAAAGTTGAAGTTGTACCTTTCGATGAAATATTACCTAAGGTTGCTAACGGAGAATNNGATGCTGGTTTAATCATACATGAAGGGCAATTAACTTGGGAGTCCGAAGGAGTNTATCTTGTCCTCGATTTAGGAATTTGGTGGAATGAAAAAACTGGACTTCCTTTACCACTTGGAGGAAATGTTGTCAGAAAAGATCTCGGTTTAGATCTTTGTGAATCATTAACAGAAGATGTCAAAAATAGTATCATTCATTCTCTTGAGAACCCAGACGAAGCGTTAGAATTTGCTAAAAAATGGGGTAGAGG
>NZDA01000027.1 GCA_002686525.1 Methanobacteriota archaeon
AACCGATTTCCATCGTGATCAGACATACCAATTTTCTGATGGGTTCGACCTAGTACCTCTAAAGTTGAATCTGGTATATCTACTGACTCAACCTTTTTTCTTGGTGCATCAATTACCAGGAGTTGTGTAGTAATAGCTCTTTTATCTTTCAATCCAGATGCAAAAATACGGTTCCTATTTATCCCACATGCCCTTGATAATCTCTTCAAAAATCGATTTGTTTCCCAATTTTCTAATGTTGCTCTAACTACTGTAAAACGACCTTTAGGGTCAAGTGCAGGAATGGGTGAAACTTCCTCAACTCTGAAATCTTCTACTCTGACTTTCAGAATTCCGCCAATTCCAAGTCCTTCGACTGCACCAGAACCAAAGCCAAGGTATTCTTCAATGGACTTATTATCCATGTTAACAACGCTTATATCTCTAGATTAGACAATTCTTTATTGATATCGGAACAAAGATCACGGAATACTTTCTCGGCTTTCTTACCTTTGACACATCTTAGATAAAGTTCCGGTTCATCTAAATCTGGATGTTTTTGAAAGTAATTAGCATAATCTACGTCTTTGCTATCATTGAGACGTGATCGAAACAATTGCAATGTTGAATGACTCTCTCCGATTATTCTGAGACGAAGTTCGGTACCCTCGTTTTTCAAGACTTTGATTGGCATAAGACAGCCGTTCGAGTAGCGCTTCCTTTTTGAGGGCTTGCCTTCGAATGCTGGCCAATTTAGGGACAGTGAACGGTCTAAGTTTAACACCGATATTGATTCCGGCGATATAATGGAAGGCGAATCAAGAGAGCAAAGGTTCGCCGAAGTATTTGGGAAAATGGCCCCCTCAATACTGATAGTTAGCCTACTGATGACCGTAATAACTGCTTCAGTACTTGTCCCTTTACCCGAGTTTACCACCGACCTTTCTTCATTCGCACCTGAAAATGATGCTAAAGACGCTGAAGAAAGAATGAACTTAGTAATGACCGATACTCCAAATAGAATTTACGTTCACGTAACTCCAAATGAAGACGGAGCCAATGTTCTGGAAATTGGAGCCCTACAACAATTACATGGTGATTTGAACGTAATTAATGAACAGTTTGGAGAACAAATAATTTCTCATATTAACATTGCAAGTATTCTACAAAATATTCTTGAAGAAAGAGATAACCAAAGTAGAACAATTCAAGATTTTGAGGAATGGGATGACCTTCTTCTTGCAGTAATTGATGATAATGAAGAATGCACTGATGCAATAGGAAACGATCAGGCAATAGCATCTGCTACATTCGCTAACGACGCATTACTAAACGTTGATTTCGATTACATGCATGTTTGTGATTGGATTGTGACCAAAGAAGGTGCTTCAACACCAATTTCATCGAGTACCATGTGGGTAATTGAAGTAAATGGCTCCTTAGACTCTAAAGACAGGCAAATTCTTGCAAAAAATATTAGGAATACTCTGACTGGAAACATTAGTTCAAATTCTGAAACGGTTTTGAGCTATGGGGTAATCTCTGATGACTTAATTAGTAATGATATCAATGATACTACATTAGATAATTTCACTTGGCTTCTAATGCTAGCTATTGTTGTAGTAGTATTTGTTCTAGCGATTGTTTTCAGGTCAGCATTAATGATTGCTGCTCCTTTACTTGGATTAACTGCAGCACTGGTTTGGACATATGGAATAATCACNTTGTTGGGTAGACCATTTTCAATACTCGAAGTGGCAGTAGCTCCAGTAGTTTTTGGACTGGGAATTGATTATGCAATTCATCTTCAAAGAGGTTATGAAGAAGCCAGAAAAGTTACAGATTCTGCAGCCCATGCATGGATAAAGTCATTTTCTATACTAAGGATGGCTTTGACTCTAGCAGTAATCACCACAGTATCAGCATTCCTCGCTAGTTCTCTATCCCCCCTCCCTCCACTACGAACTTTTGGAATAACATTGGCCCTAGGAGTAGTTTGTGCATTTATTGCAAGCACTGTTACTGTTGGAGCACTACATGTAGTTGTGGAAAAAACAACCGGAGAAAAGAAAAGAAAAACTATTGATTTGTCAAAATTTGGTGAAATTGCAACTAATTTTCAGAAAAGAAACACAGCTAGGATATTGTTAGTTGTAGTTTTACTGACAACAAGCTCCGTATTCTTAGCAGGAACGAAACTTGAAACTAGTTTTGAACTTACAGATTTTCTTTCTGATGATGATATGCCTATAATGGAAGTCAGAGGAGATATTTACGAATCATATGATGCCGCAGCATGGAAATCAGTAACTATACTTATCGAACCTACTGATGGCGAAGAGTATTTGTCAGGAGAAAGGGATATTCTGAGAGGTCTCGACATGTTAGACATAAGAATCTCAACTATATCAGGAGTCGTTATTCCAACCAATACTGAATCCCAACGTCCATCCTACGATGGATTATATCCAATACTAAGAGATGCTGTTGAAACAGATCCAAATTTCGGTGAAACTTTCAATCTAGGAATATATGATGGCAGACTAGATGTTGGAGACGGTTTTGAAGAGGGAGATATCTCGGCCGCAATTAACTCATTAATGTTAAATAATACAATAGGGGAGCCTCTTAGAGGGCAAACATGGAGTGAAAGAGTTGCAATGTATGTTGCTCTAGATGAGACAAATTCTAATCTGAAATATCTAAAAATTAGAGTTGACGTAATCGCAGAGACAAGCGAGCAAACATCGATAATGGCTATTGAGTTTGAAAAGCAAGCAAATTGGATTGAATCTTCAGGATATATCAATGCCGACGCCCACATAGGAGGAGATGTAATGATGATTCACAGTATATTCTCAGGGTTAGTGGTCTCACAAGTCGAGTCTACTGGGTGGAGTTTGTTAGTTTCAATACTGGTTTTATTTGTATTGACTAGGAGACTTGGTCAGTCATTNGTAGTAATTCTTCCAGTTGGAATTAGTGGTTCATGGGTAGTCGGATCAATGGCAATTCTTGGATTAAATTGGAATGTACTAACTATTATGATCACAGCACTCACTGTTGGATTAGGAATNGATTATTCCATTCATGTTTGGAGAAGTTTTGAAAGTAACCGAAAAGCAGGATTTGGTGTTTGGGAATCTATGAAAATCATGTATGAAACTACTGGTACTGCACTGATAATGTCAGCAGGGACAACAATTTGTGGATTTTTAGTACTAAAATTATCGCCTATTCCAGTGATACAGGATTTTGGTATTGTGAGCTCAATATCTGTAGCGTTCTCTCTCATTTTGGCCTTGTTTGTACTACCTGGACTCTTGGCTGCAGAAGTCAAAACATCGAATGATAACTAAACAGGTTCTATCAAAGAAGAAACCTCNACCATGTCCAATCCTTGTTCTCTGGCCACTAGAGCTAACGCCATCCACAATGTAACAGCTCCAAGAGAACGTCTTTTNCTCTGAGCTCTCCGAACTACTTCCCTATTTTCTATTTTTGATTTATTAGCAATGTATNTAATCAAATTCGGAATATTATGCTCTGAACGNTCAGGTGGGTAATTTCTAGTAGATTCTGTTTGTTTAGATTCTTTAATTTCCACCACNATTTCTGATTTGATTTCGATTTTCTCCACATCGNTAGTATTAGATTCGAAATTAAAAGNNGGAGGAGATAATAATAATCTCAACATCGGTTGCCAACCCAAATCTGGATGNATTTCTTTAACATTGATANTTGGAGAAACNTGGNTTTCNTCTTGCTTAAGCCAACCTGATTCTATTAATTTATCAACAATTATTGATGCTTCTTCAGGTTCCATCCATTGTAGTTCAAGAGACCATAATCGGATTATATNATCTATACTCAATTTCTCTTCTTCTGAAAAACTGACAAAAATNAATTTGCGAACCTCCTCAATAGATTGTTCGAGCATATTTAACATGNACNANNGAGCACGATACTTATACATTGTTTTCCAATAATAACAGAACATTAGAACCCTTAGTTGAATAGGGTTGACCATTTCCGCGCAATGAAATATATGGCCGATGAATATGTAGCCAGAGACCCGAGGACAGGGAAAATTATTCATCAAAGACAAAAATCTGCTGAAATGGACATCCGTTCATTACAGCCAACCAGTGGAGCATGGGAGAGAATTCCAATTTTTGAAATTCTAGAATTAGCGGAAGGTAAAATTGAGACTCTAGAGNTATCGTTGACAAATGGNGGAGGATTTGTGAAAAGAACCGACGGAATTAGAGCNNTATCNAGAGTATATGAGAATTCAATTCCTAAGGCACATGAACTATTACTAGAAGCATTGGACGATGATGAAACCGAAATCCGGATTGCAGCANTGGAAGTAATGCCTATATTCTCTTTGAAATTNCATACCGATCTAATGATTTATTTATCNGATAGATTACAAGATAAAGATAATAATGTGAGAAAAGTTGCAATGCAAGCACTCCAAAAAATGTCTCCGATATTTCCCTCAGGATGTGAAGATATCTTACGTAGAGAGTTAAGAAATGAAGATAAGAATCACAGAAAAAGTGCCTTTGAAGCACTAAAACTGACAAGTATTGCATGGCCTGAAACTGGTTGTTTACATATTGATGAATTAATTAGAGAGGATGATGTTGACCTAAGAAGAAGAGGTTCTAAAATTCTTAAGAATATTGCATCAAAAGGAGGGCCATCTGGATGGGACTTAATTGGTTGGTCGTTAGAAGACGAAGATCCGCAAGTTAGGAGAAATGCCGCACAATGCCTGGTTACTTTAACTAATAGTGAGCCAAGAATTGCTCTAATATTAGTTGAACATGCATTGAATGATGATGATACAATTGTTCGTAATTCTGTAATCCGGGCCATGAAGAAATTAGATATGCAAAGTCCGAGAGTTACAGATATGATTTTGCGTGGAGCAAGATCAAGAGATTTAAATTTAAGAACTGCCTGTATTGGACAGTTATCAATCATTCTTACAGGAGATAAATTAAGGGAAAATGCAGCAGAATTACTGAGACAAGAAACAGACCCTAAACTTCGAAAACGCCTTACTGCTCTATCAATTGATATTGAACTAGATGGAACTGAGAGTGAGAAAAATAGATTTTTAGCACCTGTTGAAAAGGTCAACGAAGTTAATGATGACGAGTTGAACATTAAAATCAAGCAGGACGAGCCGAAGGGTGAACATGATAAACGAAAGGCAAGTCGGCCAAAACCTGAGGACTTGAGATGAGCGAACAGTTTGATGAGAAACTCGAACAATTTGAACGCCTTTGGGAGGGCGTAACACCAAACGGTATCAATAGACAGAAGTCTTTGAAATTTCAGCAATACATGAAACAACATGTACTCCAAAAATTTCACAAAAAAACAAATGATCAATTTGCTTCAGCAGACAAAGGTCATTTCAACCATAACTTTTCTTCAAAAGAACAATTCCTAACAAAAGAAAATTGTAGAAAATACTGGATGGGAGAACTACAGAAGGAAATCAAAGAATCTGAGACCTTCTGAGGCGATTAAATGTCAATTTTCAAAAAGTGGAATCTAGAATCAAATATCAATGATGCTATAGAATCTCGGGGTTGGACTGAACCAACTGAAATACAACTGGATTCCATTCCACTTGCCCGCAAAGGTAGAGACATTGTAGGACAGGCTAAAACAGGTTCTGGGAAGACTGCTGCTTTTGGGATACCCATACTTGAAAAATGTGAATGTAAAGGAATTCCTCAATCAATAATTCTATGTCCTACTAGAGAATTAGCTGTTCAAGTAGCAGAAGAATTAGAAATTTTACAAGGGAAAAAAGGATTACAAATTATTCCAATTTATGGAGGTACAGATATCGAAAAACAATCTAAGATTCTTAAAAATGGATGCGATATAGTTGTAGGGACTCCAGGGAGAGTAATAGATATGGCAAAAAGAGGTCATCTAAAATTAGAACAAATTTCTATTTTTTGTTTAGATGAAGCCGATAGAATGTTGGATATGGGGTTCTTCCCGGATATATTATGGATTATCGAGAAAATGCCCAACCGTAATCAGAACCTACTATTCAGCGCGACATTCCCGGATGAAGTACTAAACATTACTGACGAAATAATGGTAGATGCTGAACATGTGATGAGTGACGATTTAGAAGTCGAAATACCAGAGATCAACCTTTATGCGGTAAAAATTGGTAGAGGCAATAAGTTATGGGTTCTAGGAAGAATAATAGCAAATATGTCAGAAGATGGGCAAATGCTAATTTTTAGTAATACTAAAAGAATGGTGGATGTAATCGTAGAAAGGTTGGGTAAATTCAGTATGAGAGCCATAGGAATCCATGGAGATATGCCTCAGAAAAAGAGAGAAAATATATTGAGTAAATTTAAGTCTGGGAATGAGAAAATACTTGTCGCTACTGATGTTGCAGCAAGAGGTTTGGATGTTGATGGCATTACTGTTGTTGTAAACTATGATTTGCCTGATGACACAGAAGCTTTTGTGCACAGAATTGGTAGAACTGGAAGAATGGGTAAAAAAGGGGACGCATGGAGCCTTGTATCCAAAGAAGATAAAGGAAATTTACAAAAAATTAGTTCTACCTGGGGGCTTGAGATTCCGTTTGTTGAAACACCTGAATTACCAAATGGAATCACCAAGGACCCAGTTAGAAAAAGAGACGACTGGGATGAAGTAGCCGACTCTTTTGGTATGGTGAAAATTAATCTTCAGGTTAGAGGCGATGAATCAACCAAGAGAGAATTAAGTGATTGGATAGCTAGTCAGGCTAAAATTCCTGAAATTATAATAGGTGAAATTAGCCAAAGAGAACATGATACAGAGGTTGAAGTTCATGTCTCAAAAGTTGCTTATGTAATTGATGTGATTAAAGCAAGAGAATATAACGGCCGCAAACTAAAACCAGAAATAATGGAAGCATGAGGTAGGTACATGTCTGAATCGATTTCAGAAGATGAGATTTTGTTACTAGATTTAGTCGGTTTTTTCTGTCCAATTCCTGTCCATGAAACTCGTAAGGCACTTGATAGAAGAAAATTAGGCACTATCATCAAGGTAATTTGTGATGATCCAGAAACTAAACATGATTTACCAGCATTGTGTAACCGATTAGGGGCTAAAATAATCGAAATCGAAGAAAGAGTCGGAGAAATCATTTTTACTATACAGAAATAGATTATGAAGTTACAAGTTAAGGATGTTTAAACATGAAAATTAATGAAAAAATCAATATTAAAGAAAAATCTGACGTCCCTGCTGATGCAAGTCTACCTACAAAATATGGAATTTTCAGAATCAGAGTATTCCATGAAGAAGATACAGGTCTTGATCATGTTGCATTGACACTCGGAGATATGAATGGACCTGATCCAGTTCTTGTCAGGGTCCACTCAGAATGCATCACAGGAGATGCATTTTCGAGTTTAAGATGTGATTGCGGCTCCCAATTAGATGATACTCTGAAGAAAATTCAAGAAAAAGGGTGGGGATGTTTGGTATACCTAAGACAAGAGGGAAGAGGAATAGGACTTCATGCAAAAATACAAGCATATAATTTACAAGATAAGGGAGCAGACACTCTTGATGCAAATTTAATGCTGGGTTTACCTGCGGATGCTAGAGACTACACCATTGCATCAATTATTTTAGAAAGTATAGGAGTAACGAAGGTATCTTTGCTTACAAATAATCCTGACAAAGTACAAAAATTACAAAGTCTTGGTATTCAGGTAGAAGAAAGAGTTCCGTTGATTGTTGGTGTTAGAACTGAAAATAAAGGATACTTGCGTACTAAAGGTGATAAAATGGGACATCATATTTCGTCAAGTGACCTCGAGTGACGAAACGAAATTAAGTGGAAAAACATAACATGGGGCCGTGACCGGGAATTGAACCCGGGCCGGCGGGACCACAACCCACCGTGCTAACCTCTACACCATCACAGCCGTCTTGCAATTGTCTCGAGAGTAGTGGCGTATTTCAAGCGTTCCAATGAAAGACTATGATAATCATATCACCAACGCATTGAAGCGGTAGTTAACTTCGCAGACAATTGATGGTGAAGTCGGGGCGCCTTGCTGTATTTCTCATTAGCATGTTCTTAATCGCTCCTATGTATCCAATTATTCACGCGGACACTGTGATTTCATCCGAATCTATCGAAATAACAACAGTAGGAAATTTTGATGATCCTAGCCAGTGGGATATTTCCAGTACNTCAGGGTTCAGCAATAATCCAGCTGACTATACCATAGGGATGATTGCTGATGACGAACTTTCATTCACTCACATCAGACCAGATAACTTCTTGACACAGAATTCATGGGCTAGTAGCAGTTCTTCTGGCTCAAACTACAGTCTAGGCGCCCCTGACAGTTACTATACATGGTCTAAAGGACCTGAGATTTCAGTTGGAGGATTTAGCTATCCGGGATTATATGATAAAGAAATTGAGAATGTTTCATTAGTATTACATTTTGAGATACCAGATCCTTTGTACCAAGACTCGGTTCGAATTATTTTTGATGGTACTGGAGCAGATAGATTAGTTAGAACAATAGCACATACATCTTCTGGGATTTTCAGAATGAACAATCCATTAGTTATTGAATTGGATGACTTAAATGAATGGACATGGAATGAAATTGTTAACTCTCAGATTACTATTGATTATGTCTCAGTAGGCTCCAATGATGATTCAGAAGTCAGAATAGATTCTATAGGTATACGTGTAAANTATCACATGCCTTGGTATTCATTTGAAAATATTAAGGCGAACCATGAATCAAAAATTGAAAATTTACCGGTAATTGATTTTACACCATATGATGGAGAAATTGAAGGTTTAGAAATTCTGTCATGTGGCCTAACTCCTACTGATACAAACGAATCATACTGGGACCTTGAGGTACAGCCACCCTACGGTCAAGAACTGGGTAGAATACATGTTTTTGGTACAGGGAACTACAGTATAGGTGTAATTCCTGAAAGTGTAGATGGTGATTACTCTCCCAAGCAATCTGGAGATNTAATAGATAATCCTAATGAAAAACAATTTGTAAGGATTCAAATTTTTGATGGTTGTATTAGAGCCGTGAGAGTAGATGTTAATGATCCAAATCTTGTAGTTAGTGGTAGAATATCAGGTTCCACATCCGANCTTTCTAGTGCAAGTAACATTAGATTNGCTATCGGAGAATATCTTGTTGANAATGTNCCAATGGAATTAGGNGAATTNTCATTCAGTGTACCAATTGGACACGCATTCCCNTTGGATAANAGTGATACATCAATTGGTATTGCTTCTAGATTTCAATGGTCATCTGATGGCAATGCTGAAACTACTGTAGTACATNTAGAAGAACTATCAATAACAGGTGGCTTTGAATTAGATTATGATTACTCACCAGTATGCCAAAATATTGCAAACTTAGAAATGAATGAAGACGAAGGTGGTTTTCTAATGTCATTNCCATGTCAAGATGATATNACCCCAAGATCAGGATTGGTNNTNCAAACATCCAGTTCCAATGATGATATAATTAAAGTTGATTCATTGTATAGTCCAGAACAGGATCTTAATTTCATAGAATTACGAACTGTGAGCGATGCATCAGGTGAAGTAAAAGTAACTGTTGAAGTGATGGACAGTTCATCTAGTTCGGATAATATTTGGACTGGANTATTTACAGTTACGGTAAATCCAATATCTGATAAACCAATTATTGATAACCTTCCATCTTATTCCTANATGGATTTGGGTGATACTCTAACAATACAGATGNATGTNNATGATGTTGACTCTGATGAGATAGAAATTACAACCAGTAAATCTTGGGCATTGGTNGATGAAAATAATAATCTTATCTTGACGCCTATTGATTCAGGAATTCATACTGTCAATATAATATTCAGTGATGGTGAAAATCAAGTTTCAGAAAATATTACTATTGATGTATCTGCTAAATCTGATTTATTGGTAGAAACAATTACCGTTAGAAAAAATGGCTTAGATATTTCTAATGGAAGACATGGAGATGTTGTAGAAATTATCGCGTACATTAGAAATGAAGGTAGAGGTACTGCAAATGGAGTTGATGTAAGATGCTATGTTGATGAAATTCTAATTGATACAAAAAGGATTGACATTGTACAGCCTGGCTCACTGATAAATACAATATGTGATACTGCGCTTTCAGGTAATAATCGAGACAATGTAGTTAGAGTCTTTGTAGATAGTACATTTTCAATAGATGAATCAAATGAAGATAATAATGAGAATCAAATTTCACTATTTATTAGTTCACCGAGTGATGAAAATAATAAAGATACTAGCTTCATAATCAGTGAATCAATGATAATGATTTTTTCATTTGTGATTATATTAATCGGTCTATTAGTTATGCAATTGGCACCTGGGAAAATAAAAAAGCCTTATGAAAAAAGAAAATAAATATCATAAAAAGCACTCTAAAGGCTGATAATGTCACTAATCCGAGTAATAGTTATATCAGTCATTATTCCGAATTAGAAATACCGCGCACTGTCCCTATTGGGTCAGTCCGGTGGTGTGTGTTATTATGATGAAACTTAAGGTTCGTTTAGAAACAGAAGAATGGATTTACGAAGAACATGAAATGATTTAATCGTTTAATTCTGCTTTGACCAATTCTGCGGATAGATTCCAGTTGGCATTAATACACTTTTAGCAACTGCAACATGACCATTTTTCATTTCTACTAATTTCTCAATATCGACCAAAGTTTCTGCTATTGCAACTGCTTCTCCTTTCAAACTCTTGATNAANACTGTAGTTCCAGATTTAAATTGTGANGANGAAGAAATNANNCCTGGCTTTGCAAGAGGTGCACCATGACTCATGGCAGCAACGGCACCATCTTTTACAGTGATACTTGGAAGATCACCAAGTACTGATTCAATAGGGGTGAGGAGTTTGAGTAAACCCGTNCCATCATTATGTTCTTTCCATAAAAAAACCGCATCTTTAAGCTGATGCATATCGCATGCCATAGTTTCATCAAAAATACTCGTTCTGTCTCTATGTAACTCAAGCATCTCACAAGATGTATCTAATAGAAGACCAATGTCTCTAGTTAATGTTCTAATGTAAGTTCCCGCGACACAGAATATCTCAATTGCTGCAATTCTAGCTGAAAAGTCATAATCTATTAAATTAAGAGATTTAATCATTCGAGTTCTTACTTGAACTTTAACAGCGGATTCTTTAGGAGGGACATTATAGATTTCTCCATTCAAATCACTCAAGATTTTTTCTAATTCTTCTGACTCAACATCTCTACCAAATCGAATCACAGAAATATATCTTTTATCGCCCTTGAGGACTAAGTCAGTTAATCTTGTAGCTCTTCCACATAAAATTGTCAATAAACCAGTNGCCATTGGATCTAAAGTACCTCCATGACCTATTTTTTTAATCCCTAAGATATCACGAATCCAAGCAGTTAACTGGTGACTAGTAGGTCCNCGAGGTTTTCTAACCAATAATATNCCAGAATCTAATAANTCATCAAGTGACCTATCNAGAGGATTACATCCAAACTTGTTATTTGTGGATGATTGCTCGTCAAAAATAATATCACTCAAATATCTCACACACCTATTTCTGATTNAACAATGGAAAACACTTCCTCAGCACNTATGTCATCAGCATCAATGATTAGACTATAAGGACTCATATCATCTAAATCGATATCATAAAGAATTCTATATCTTTCTTTATCGTCAATTTGTCTTTGTTGAGATAAAACCAATCGATCCTCGAAATTCCCTCCTTCACGTTTTTGAATTCTTCTAGCACACTCTTCGGGACTGACATTAACCCAGACTCTAAGACAATCTACTTCCATTAAGTGCGCCCACCAGCCTGAAAGTCTACTCTCAATTATCTCAGCACCATTTGGATTTTCAATCTCTTTCTTAAGAATCTCATCTAAGGATTTATCTACATCAAGATTAGTTTTACAAAGCTCACTGAATTGCCCCACAGTCAAATTTCTATCTTTAGCTTCTTTACGGAAAATATCTCCGCCATTTAACGATAGCCAAGAATATTCATTTGCTAATTTTTCAACCAAAGTTGAAGTACCACTACCTGGAGGACCGCTAACAGTGATTTTAACCAGAATATCACCGCCATTCAGTTCTACAAACATTACAACGTAGTTTACCATTCGATGTTCTTACTATCATATCTGATTGGCAAGAAGGACAGACTGTCCCTATTTTTGGAGGTGCTACTTGCAAGTTCCCACTAGCACGTTTCTTGGAATCAGATTTCTGAATACCTGTTTTNCTAGGACCNGCTCTTTTTCTTTGCGACCTACGAGTTCGCGAATCAGAANTAGAACTACTTTTATCATCTTCAATTAGATGTAGTAAAGGTTCNGGGATTAATTCTCCAGCAAGAACAACTGGATGACTTTTATATTGAATTAATTTCAGATGTCTATCTACTATTCTACCTAAAGGAGCGCTCATTGTGATATAAGTTGCAATCCAAGCAGGGAATATCCACATTATTCTATTNTCAAACCCCCACATAGGTTGCCAAGGTAAACTAACATAATCAACTCTGAATTCAATCACAGTGTCTGCCATCCAACTGAAAATACCGATAATGAAAATCATAGTNAACATCATCGGTTTCATCATCGCNCCCTGCATAGCCATTTGTTCGGGCATCATTTCCATCTGNAATTTTTGCATTTTATCTATCTTTGCAGTATCTCTAGCCATTCTTGCTTCGCGCATCTGCTGACTAATTTGCTTGCTTCGGTGACTATGATGAGCTTGTTTCAATGGATCCATGAAAAATGATCGAATAACCGTATTAACAATCATTATGCTCGAACCGAGAATAAAAACTGTGGGTACGAAAAATTGTTCAAGCCCCAATGTTCCGAAGAGGAATGGTTCTATTACTGAACCAGCACCATCAGATAATGAGTTTCTAATTCCAGGGAACATCATCAATGACATCATCATCAATAAAAGAAATAGCATTGGCAGCATTGCTGAACCCATACCAGCAGGTTGTGCATTGCCTCCGGGACTTGCATCTACCATGACCCTTGGATTGATGCTCATTGAATGAATACTTCGGTTGAATAATTTCGACTTGAACTAACTACTTGAAGGAATAACCGCATACTGGACAAGTAGATGTCCCTTTCTCAACTCCTGTATTACATATAGGGCAATTGTGACTTTCATCTGTAACTTCTGAAGGGAATTTCATAGGTTCAGATTGTTCAATATCAGTAACTAACTCTTTTTCAATAATCTCTTCAGGAGATTCTTCAATCATTATTAATTCATCTTTAGGCTTCGATATAGGCACTGAAATAAGATTTGTTTCTGATACTTTATCGGCCCATTCTGGAACATTTGGTTCATCATCTACCTCTTTACCAAAAGTGGCTCCATGGAAATCTTGAGCATCTGAAACTTTGTATTCTGATTCAGTATCACCTTGAATTTCATATAATACTTCTATTCTCTCGTTAGTTTCAATCCTTCCAATTGCCCAAGTAATTTTATTGCCATCTCTTGATGATTCCTTGGTAAATGAGGAATCTTTCTCACCACTGATTGAGGACTTCACAGAAGAACTCTCAATTGAGAATGTACCAGGAACTACATCATGTAATGCTAAGTCTTGAAGCGCACTATCTGAAGTGTTATGGAACATTAGCAAAATCTCATATCTCCCTGAGCCCCCACCTGGAAATACTTCTTTACCAGTGCTAATTTTTCTTCTACGATGAACCACTCGAACGATAGGGGGCCTTTCTACAGTTCTTGTAGCCACTGGCCCAAATCTCTCCATACTAAAATCAGATCTAATTGGCGCAGATAGTAATTCATTCTTGGGTGAGGGGTCAGGAGCATGGAGTGGATACCTAATGATCAAAGTTTTTCCGGGTTTGAGCCCCAATCTAGATGATGTGCCGACAGTAATTCTCAACGCATGACCAGGGTTATCTGGAGAAATTAACTTCTCTTCAATCTGATTACCATTTATGACTTCTATACGATATTGATCAACACTTAAGTCTAAACCTTCAATTTCAACATGAACATCCTCCAAAGATGGAGGTAGGAAAATTCCAGGTACATCATCAATTATTCTCATGACATTAATTGTTGCTGAGCCAGTATTCTCAATTGTTATTGTTGCTTCTAAATCTGTTGAGACATAAGACTTAATTCTTGAAATATTGAATCTTTTTAGAATTTGTGCGTCTAAAATAGATAAATTCTGCTCAGAAACAGTAATCGAACCTGAGGACTCAACGGAAACCCGCGGAAGAATAGAATATCTCACTTCTTGGGTAAAACTTGGTTGATCTTCAGATTCTAACCTTTTTTCCATAGACTCCCAACTACCATCCGGTGGAATGTCTTGCCTTAAATCTGACAAATCTAGTATTGGTGTTTCACGACCTACCAATCTAACCGAAGCACCTGATAATGAAACCACAAATGAAGACTTGTTCTCAAATATACATTTACAATGCCAAACTCCAGGTCGATCATCTTCAGACGCATTTACGTAAGAAAACTGTCTTCCGGAACTAATTACATCTTCAAAACCTATTCTAGAAACTGTTGATTCAGCTTTGTATGAAACTTCTGAGGTACCTGCAGGGATTTTCTCCACAGAATTAATTGATACATTTGGCATAATTGATAATTTCCTATTCTCTCCTACAGACATACGGCCAATATCCCATATTACTGAGTTTTCTTCAATAGAATATTCAGGCGAACTCGGTATCTGAAAATTAGAAGAAAAGTTACGTTTTACAGTGACATCGGTAAGAGAAACTGATGAAATATTCTCTATTTCAATTGTTATTAGAACTTCTTGAGGGTTACTGGAAAAAACTAGAGAAAGACTGGATTCCTGATCTCTTTCAGGTTCCGTGTCAATTGTCTCTATTACATTAATCATTCTTGGTCCATTCGAACTATATGGGATAGTGGTTTCTTCTGTAGCCTCTAACTCCCTCACTGTAACTGTCTTACCACCTAAATCTGTTGATGCTGTGTTAGATAATTCGACCTGAATATCCCATGCTCGATGTTTCTTACTAGGATTCTTGAGTATTAATTCACCATCAATAGTTTGTTTGAGTGACTCTCCTTTCGCGTTCACTAAAGAATTTTCTTTTTCCTTAAGTATTGCATGTAATTTATCTCCAGGTATTGAATCAACTTCAGTAGAAGGACGTAGATGATGAGGGGAAATTGATTCAGGCTCATCTTGTAATTCTTTATCTAGATTCGATGACTCTGTAGACTTCGTATTTTCTGACATATCAAAAACTGCCAAATTATCTGACAGAGATTTCTCATCGGAATCAGTAGTTTCTATATCTACCATATCTGATGATATTTCGTTTAAATTAACGTGATTTTCAACATTTACTGGTGAAGGAGGAGTTGAGTTGACACCAGATCCAGTAGGAGGTATGGGAGTTACCGGAATTTCTAGCCCTGGAGGTAACGGTGGAGGTGCCGGAATTTCTAACCCTGGAGGTAACGGTGGAGGTGCCGGAATTTCCAACCCTGGAGGTAACGGTGGAGATACCGAAACTTCCGCGCTATTGGGAGGGGGTGNAGATATTCCNGAAAGTAACTGATCNATGGAATTNTTNATTTCTTCAAAGGANTCTTCCGGAACGTCTGCAATCTCTTTTTCTTCCAATTCNGGAGGAGGCGGAGGAGGTGGNAGATCAANACCTTCTGGNGGAGGCGGAGGNGGGGGTAAATCATCAGACATGCCAAACACACCGTGCGAGTTGAACTAAGACGTGGGTTAGAATGGTTTAATCATTCCTTGTCAAAGATATTCAAACAGNGATAAAACGAATGGTTGAATAATTAATTGTCTCAGGGTNTAGTATGAGTGTTCAGGACGCGACAGCCCCTCCAGTGATATTTGTTGTAGGTACTGCTGGTGCAGGAAAGAGNTCTTTGGTAACTGCTTTTCAGCGCTGGGCTAGATTTCTGGAAGTCGATGCTCTAACAATTAATCTCGACCCTGGTGCAGAAAGGGTGCATTATGACCCAGAGTTTGATGTCAGAGATTTGATTTCTCTGTCAGACGTAATGTCGGAATACGACTTAGGNCCAAATGGNGCTCAAATTCTTGCAGCAGATTTAGTAGCGGCTCAGGC
Source organism: Methanobacteriota archaeon (assembly GCA_002686525.1). Classification (GTDB taxonomy): domain Archaea; phylum Thermoplasmatota; class Poseidoniia; order Poseidoniales; family Thalassarchaeaceae; genus MGIIb-O2. Next base: position 16,245 of record NZDA01000027.1, read on the forward strand.
TGAAGATGTATTTGATCAAATAGAAGGTATTTCCGGCGATATACTGGTTGTTGATACTCCCGGTCAAGTTGAACTCTTTGCATTTAGAGAAGCATCAANTCACTTGGTGCAGGTTATAGGGCAAGGAAGAGCTTGTCTAATATTCCTTTTCGACCCAATGTTATCACAAACTCCTAGTGGATTTGTATCACAAATGCTTCTATCATCCATCGTTCATTTTAGATTGGGGCTACCTACAGCAAATTTCCTATCTAAATCTGATTTACTAGAACCAGAAATATTAGACAAAATCATAGAGTGGAGTGAAAATTTGGATGTATTAGAGGCAGCGCTGTATGAAGAATCTGCTGCACAAAGTCTTGACCAAGCTCATACAGGTCAGAGAGCAGAATTTGCCATAGGNCAACTGAGAATGATGCAACATGCTTCAATACAACCTGGTTTAATTCCATTATCTAGCGAAGAAGAAGATGGGTTGGCCGATGTACTAACATTCGCGCAATCACTGTTTGGTGGAATGGCAGATTCAAGAGATGGTTTTCAAGGAGATATTGAACATGAGTTATGAAAAAAAAGATTTAATGGCAATAGATGATTTTAGAGAAGATTTACCTGAAATAATAAATTGGGCTATAAATCTAAAAAATGATGATGAGATGNCAGATGGTTTCAAGCCTTTAGAAGGAATGACTATTGGTTCAATTTATGAAAAACCATCTACCAGAACAAGAGTTTCATTCGAGGTAGGTGTGAATAAGTTNGGAGGACAACCACTTACATTATTATCAAATGATATACAATTAGGAAAAAGTGAGTCTGTGTCCGATACTGCAGCAGTACTCTCAAGATATCTNGATGGTATCACTTACAGATGCTTCAAACATTCAGATGCGAAACTACTGGCTGAGAATTCATCAGTTCCTGTAATTAATGCTCTGTCTGATTTGCACCACCCATGCCAAGCTGCTGCCGATTTAATGGCAATAACTGAGAATAAGAAAAACATGAATGGGCATATTTCCTGGGTAGGAGACGGGAATAATGTACTTCATGATTTACTTCTAGCTGGTGTCATCTTAGGTCATGATGTTAAATATGCTACTCCTGAGGGAATGGAACCTAATCAAGAAGTCGTAAATAGAGCTAAAGATATAGCTAGAGAGACAGGGGCAAGAGTTATCGCTACAAACGACCCAATTGAAGCTGTAAGTAATGCAGGGGTAATCTATACAGATATTTTTGTTTCAATGGGTGAAGAACATCTAAAAAATAAATTTGAAGCATTTGAAGGTTTTCAGGTTAATGAGGAACTTGTGTCTCATGCTAGAGACAATTACATNTTCATGCACTGTTTACCTGCTCACAGAGGAGAAGAAGTAACCGATGCTGTAATTGACTCAAAGAATAGTATAGTTTTTGATCAAGCAGAAAATAGGATGTGGGCACAAATGTCNCTNTTAACATANATGTGTAATCCAGTAGCTTGGGAAACATATAGAGACTTATATTAATGAACTTANTATAAATCCTAAAAGCGTTAANTGCAACGATTTTTTGATCAATAACTGTGCATTTCTATCTTCAGAATAAGCTAATTTTCTTTTCACAAGGAGCAGAGTAAATAAACCAGGTGAAACAAAAATTAGATGAGTAGAAGGAAATATTTCTAATGCAAATGGAGTTAACAAAATAATCATAGTAAAGAATAGAATAATCCATGCNAATAGTCGGGNTTTTTCGACCCCNATTCTCATAGCAAGAGTGTTTCGACCTTCATCCCCACCCATATCTTCGATNTCTTTCACTATTTCTCTAGCCAAATTATATGAAAANCCAATAAAGAATAANGATAGNACTCGNGGATGAGTTGGGTTAAANACTCCTGCTGCGCCAAATAAGATTACCATACCAATNGATAAGCTAATTGCGATATTTCCTGGTAAACCTTTATCTTTCAATTTCAAACTATAATTGCTAGAAGATTCATAATTTATCAAAAGTAAAATCGCCAATATCCAAATCATAATTGAAGGAGTCCAATCTTCAAAGCCATTTTCTATTGAAGTTGAGATATAGCCTGCAAAAACTAGACATATCACGGATATAAGCATCATAATCGCAGTTACTATTTTGGCATTAGAGAGCGACAAATTTCCACTAGGGATAGGACGATTGGGTTTATTCAGTTTATCTATTTCAACATCTAGAATATCGTTTAAAGCGTTCCAAGAGCACATAAATGCCCAAACAGATACGCCATGTAAAATAGATATGTGTGCAAATTCACCTTTAGGAATTTCACCTAAAGCTAATAATGAACCGAAAAGAACGCCTATGAGACCTGTTAAAGAGTTTCCAATACGAAACAATGTGAACCATGAGCTTACTACGGACTGGTTACTCATGACTGTCTTACACTGCCATATGACTTGACTGCTTCGCCGTTACGAAGTCACATCGTCACAATTTGAGTGTTCAGCGACCATATACAAACTGTATACGTACTACCTCTAAATTGACCTCGGACGTGACCGATTTTCTCAAATCTATTATCTTTAGCTAATA
>NZDA01000028.1 GCA_002686525.1 Methanobacteriota archaeon
TTTCATTGTCAATGAATGGATTACGATTACCCTGTATTTCAAAAATTTCGTTATTTCTATTGATCTCATAATCACTTACTGGATCCAAAATATGCCAACTNTATATTGTGCATAAATCACCTAAGANACCATNACCAGATGATGGACTTGTAGTTCCATTGANNAATGTTAGATTGGGTTCATTTCCAAATCCATTATACCTTAAATCCATGTAAAATACNCTTCGGGCNGCATCNCCCTTGATTNCATTAGGAGGTTCCCAGAAATCTGNTGAAGNATCNCATTCNGTNCATTCCCAGTGTGAATTACTAGCATTAGCNAAATCTTTGTCACTTCTGGCGGAATTAACNGTGTTATCTGCTGGTCTCAAAGAGTGTAAATCTGTACCGGCAACCTTAGTCATACTAGTNCCAAANTCACCNTGTGACTTAGGCCAAACATGCTCCCNGTTCCAAGTTTGGCTAGTACATTGGTTTCCATCNCCACAAGTATCGTTCTCAGATTGTGACCTTTGCATGTAAAAAAGAATTACATTAGAATTATTTGATGGATCTTCATCAACCTCTCGAAGATGTTCCCAAACTGAGCTGTAACTGACAACTGTATGGTTTCGAATNACCTCATATAAGNCCNAATGTAATAATTCNCCGGAGAAAGACTCTACTTGACCATAGTATAATTCATAATTGTANGAATTTGAGATNGAACTGGACCTAATCTGAGCATCTAGGTCATCTTCGAANGAAATGCCTNNAGAAGAGCNCAATANTAAGAACAAGGATACAAATAATGCTCNTATGAACTTCCTGGTCACGTTCNTGCTACAAGGATTANACCAATAATAATTGCCATCAGAATTATTTTTCAATGNTTAAGGTGAAAAAAAATACACTAGGTTTACAGTGTAACACTTATTTCCTTTATGCTTTCGTATGTCAATAGAGTGAACNGCATGCTAGACGGAATGAAAGAAAATAAAGCAACAACAATGTTAGTGATTGGTATTATGCTAATTGCTATAAATTCAGTTTTAATTACATCGATAACTGATGACCTTATTTCAGATGGAATGGCACAACAAGTTACTGATGCTTATGANGAACAATCCGATTTTGATGAAGAATGGGCAACCTCAACGTNTGAAAAGGTATATTTTGGATACAATCTAACNGATATTAGTGCTTTATCNAGTGATGACCCATCAAATGCATACACTAAAGTTGGGCCATGGATTTACAATGTTACCTCTCACAAAGAAATTCTAGAATGGAATGATGAAGAAGGNACAATGACTTATTCAGAATATGAAGTATTCGAGTGGTGCGAAGAATGTACTTGGGAAGATCGCGATGGGACTATGGGTCCTGTTGGAGAAATTTANGATTCTGTTCCTGGCACAAATGATTTCAGAAATGTNAATATTTTATGGACAGCACAAAGTATAGCAGCTATNGGCGCTGTAGGTTTTGAATATGGAGAACCTTTTGCAAAAGCAGGATTTGCTACAAATATGATGATTTTAGAACTATCTAGTCTTGCNCCNAGTATTTGGTCTGCTGAAGANACTCAACAAAGCCTANCTGATGCATCAGCAGGAATGCAAAGTGTAGGNATGGATGCNGCAAGTGCAGATGCTGCTGCACCNGGGTATGTAATGAGCGTNGCATATAATTCATGGAATGCATCATCGAATGCAGGNATCATGAANCCAGATTTCACAACATCTGCNAATATGATTCTAAATGATGCTGTNGATCCTTCAACAGGAATGTGCATAGCTCTGACTTGTGATTANGGACACATGNTGGTGGCAGGAATGGGGGAGCCGAGTGAATCTGTCACTCCTATGAGAGCGATGCTGTACGGGTATGCAGATGTTGCAGAACCTGAAAGAACTCATATTGATTGGGCTGTTTACGCNCTTGCAGGGACNAATTTCTTGACGAATGGTGGAGGTGCAGATTTGACNACCGTTGACAATAATAGAGAGAGATTACAAACAGTTAGCGGNGTTGATATCGCAAATCCAGATGCACTTGATTTCCTTCTATTCGGAATTAACGAAGATGGATTAGCACANGGAATTATCCAAGAAACTGATTTCAATGGNTTACCNCTCAATGGGAATATATTATTCCTTCTTGGNGCNCAGTCAAACGCTTTTGATACCATGAGTATCTACGGNATTGGATTATCTCAACTATTGGGAATAGCAGANTGGGCTGGTGCATGGATTGGNATGTTAGGAGTTCCTGCTGANTTCCCAATGATTTTAGTCGGNGAATCTGGTACAATGAANGCTAATGANTGGTGGGTAGAATCTTTCGGAGGAGAAGAACCGCTTGCTGGAGGATATATTCCTCTTGGACTCAACATGGGNGAATGGGAAGGAAAAATAGATATGTCTGCAGAAAGTGTTAGAAATGTTCTTTATGATAGCCCATATGCCCTAGCAACCACTGACTTTGGTTCTGAATTTATGTATGGTGAAGCTAGTGGCAAAACTCTTCCACAAGGCACAGATGGTGCTGAAACAGGAGGTACAGTTCACGATTGGAATAATGAATATGTAGCAAATTTATACGATATCACTGTAGATGAAGCAGGAGCTCTTAGAAGTTACATCGCAGATTTCATGGTGGATATTGTTGTACCTACTTTACTTACTTTCCAAACCGGTTCTGAAGCATATACNACACAAACAGTTGATCAATGGCTATTTGGTTCATGTGACGCTGTNCTAGAATTNCAATATGGTTCAGAAAATTGTTTCTCTAGTCTTGAAACAAATAAGACATANTATGGTTCAATTTCAGAAGATCATCCTGATGGTTTGTCGACCGGGGATTATTCAGCCTATGTAATGAGNACTAGGGGNGAAACAATNGGTCAGAGGTTNATGCAAGGATATGTTAANTCAGATGGTGATGGNCTTTGTGACTTCGATTACAGTGNNGCAGGCGTATATCTTGGAGGATATGGTACTGGTGGATTGGAATGCGAAGATGGACAAATCTATGGAATGACTGAATATTTGACATGGAGAGCACCACACAGAGATAATCTGAACTATGGATTGATGGAAGAGGCTGTTGGNTCAAGTTCTGATTATGCTATTCTAGGAAACTCAGTNGGAGCCATTGGTAATGCTGATGAATCATTCAAGTACAATCTTGGAGGATATGCTGTAGCTGCAACAGAAGTTGGTGAGGAAGTAGAATTCAAAGGAATACCAATGGTTGAACACAGTATCGTTCTTGATGCGACTCAACATAACATACAGTCTAAATTAATCCCTCCTAGTTTATCTCCAGTTTCAGTAACGCCNGGAGTTTTGGGATTNTATTTCAATGGAAATATCGATATGAAAGTAGAGCCAAATACAAATGCANTAATGTATGGACATGGAACTCTACAATTTGTTCTGGACATCAGAGGGCTCGGTTATGATAGCCCNGATCTAAGTGNAGGAGCAACAGATGCTTANCCAGTATTTGAGATTGCAATACACAGTGAAATAGGTGACGAAGACGCAGATNATCTAAGTAAGGTAACAGATAGTATGGGAATTTTAGGATTCACTACTCTTGATGCTCCAGCGCCAATTAGTTACCTCAACATTGCACAATTAGTGATATATCTTGTTGGATTAGGACTTGCAGTAAATGGTGGAATGAAGATTTCATCTAAAGACGATGATTCGGAAGAATAAATCTGAGAAACCCTTCTAGAAGGGTTCAATGATTTGAATCATTGCCAGAACTGTGGGTGATGTCGTGAGATTGAAACATATTGACCGTATAAGAGGAATCGCTATACTATGTATGGTTCAAGTTCATACAGCAGCAATCATACCTCCTGAAGGGATAACTGTGGGGCACCCAATTGCATTTATTTCTGCTTCGATAGGAGGGATGGCTGCACCGATGTTTGTCACAATTTCNGGATGGGGNATTTATCGAAGTGCNAAGAGAAGGTGGGNTGNAATCAGCAATATTCAATCTTGGTTNAGTTGGATTNTACCTCGNGTAATAATTCTAACATTATGCCAGATATTAGTTAATATTTCACTAAATCTAGAAAGAGGAGGGAGATTTCTATGGATGACTCCNGGGGTACTAACACTACTAGCAATTGGTTCAATATTTGGACCAGCCTTAGTGAAACTTTCCCATAGAGTAAAACTTTCTTTGCTCCTGATTCTAATGTTTTCACCGATTTTCATTGGTGATATGAATGGAATAAACCTAAGTTGGANTGAAAGGGTCTCTTCTGTTGGAATATTAGAATGGTTTGAGCGACTTATCCTTAGTGGAACATATCCNGCGCTACCATGGTTATCTTTTATTGTTCTAGGATGCTTAATCGAAGATCTAAANAGTAATCTTAGAAAAATTGACCCTGNAATNAAATTAAGCTTAGTACTAATAATTACAAGTNTATTATATTCAATTCAACANAGTATTCCTTGGGCACTAACNGAAGGTGAAGCAGTTCTAACTTTCTTCCCAGCAAACTCGATGTTCATTTTCACATCNGGGATTTTTGTCATAATTATTTTTAGAATACTCCAAGGAAATGAGATTCAAGGAGGTAANCCAGCAGGTGGAGACAAGTACTCATGGTTAGAGCCAGCTGGAAGATTATCATTGACAATTTATGTCTTACACTTCATATTCTTAGGAATTATTGCATATTACATACAAGATTCACCAAGATTAGAAATTTATTTAGCATTCACGGNAACTATAGTTCACACTGCTGTNTGGATTCCATTAGCAATAATACATGAGAAGTACATACCTAAGTTTTCTTTTGAGGAACTATTGAGAAGTTATAGTTAACCAAGAGAACTCTCTGTTGTCCAGCTTATTGGGCCAAACCAAACAGAANTTTCACCATTATTTGCCTGTAATCTAGCATAGTATGTAGTCCCTGATGATAGGCCGGAAATAGATGTNGAATAGTTTCCAACATTGGCAGNCGACAAATTTTGACTATTTGTCCATCCTGAAGAATGGTTGCCTACATCCACAGTCCCGTAATATAATATCAATGAGGTATTTGTTCCATTATCGTAAGTCTCCCANGAGATATCTGTTGTACTGGAGGTCACATTATTAGACTCAAGATTTTTAATAATTGCATCATACGTATAATAATCGCCCCTCAAAGGATCATTGACCCATACAGGTAAATTTGTAAGTGCCTCATAAGTCTGCTCAGTTAATGGAAAACCCCATGCATTATGATATGGAGCAAGGTTATGCCCAGTTGCATTAGAGATATGCAANACCCATGTATTGAATTCTTCTTCATCTGTTGAAGGAACATTAGCAGGGGAAAGATTGTAGTAAACAGATAGTGCTTCAGTTATCGGCCCCCAACCCCACTCTTCCTTGATTATGAGATAAGTATCCAAAGCCGTCCAAACAGACCAATTNGAAATATTTGAATTGTCAGTGAAATAAGATTCCATCCTATTTGCTCTTTGTTCTGGATCAACAGCACTATGTCCACTTACTCCCACTAAATCTTCCATTAANTATACACTAGCAAAATTACAGCTTGTTTCTGTAGTCCCCGGAAGTGTTGAAGGCATCCATTGGTGATTATGACCCAACTCATGAAACATTCCCCAATCGCCATTCTCACTCATATGTGTGTAATTCACTACATCTGGAACGCTCAAATCATGAGCCATGAATGGATAACCTGAATGCATCCAACCAACAGAAATCTGAACATCAAATACTGCCCTTTCGACTCTAGGCCAAGGCTCATAGCCATACAATTCATGCTCCATTTCAAGAGCACGATCCCACCAATTCATCAGTTGACTTGGATTATTGAGGTTACGTATTTCTGAACTCGGCACCGTCATAATGAAATTATTTGAAACTAATTCTGCCCAAGGGGCGGGATTATCTTTCTCGGAATTAATCCACTCAAAATCAGTGGTTTCTCCTAATACAAATAATGGAGCTCTAACTGCTCCAGAGATTGTTATATCTATTTCTCCAAAATCAGAACCTGCAGGAATATAGGCGTAGATTGGCCCTCCAAATGCATTAGCGACATTAGTAGTCGTGTCATCTATAGCCCAGGTTCGATAAATTCTTGAATGTCTCTTGATGATGTCTTTATTCCAAAGTCCATCAGTATGAGCTCCAATCAAGATTGAAAAACCTAAATCTGAAGTTTCTTCATCGACTGTAATCGTGATAACTTCTCCAGGAGGTGCATAAAGACCTGTCGACATTCGTAAAGAACTTCTAGGATTTGAATAACCAAAATTACTAGGAAGGCCAGTTTGTGTTCCATTTACAGTGACGGTTCTGGTTATTCTAGTTGCATTAGACGGAACCTCACCCGGGAACTCTACATGACTAGGGTGCATAGGTAATTCCTCAGCAGGTAGACCAAACATCAACGCATCTTCTAAACGTAGAATAATGTCTGCTACAGGATCTATCCCTAATTCATATCCAGTTGAACTCCAAAGTGTTGAATAGGGTACAACTGTGTATCCAGTTTGATTTACCAAATGACGTAGAGGGGCCCAGAAATCTGTAAAATCAAGAGTGACAATACCTGTACAATCTGAAATTGCTGAATAAGCTACAGCGGCATCATCATCATTCATCTCTATACCATCTATTCTATCTGCTAGTACCGCTTCTATTGCGTTACTAATTGTTGAGTATTCATGAGGCATATTTTGGAAAAAAACATCATTATAACCCCAGTCACTTGACACGAAAAGTCCTGTAGATTTAGCTATCTTATTTCCAGGATAGTTATGTGCGACATCATAGTTTGAATATGACCAATACCAAGCATGTCCACCCATTATCAAACCGCCTCCTGAATTCATAAAATCCACTAACGCATCATTATCTGAATCATCATGACCATTCCAGAACTCATCAAGAAGACAGTCAAGTCCTGACAAATCTGATGGAGTAATTGAATAATGGACGTTGTGCCCTTCATTAGTTAATTTATTTCCAAAGTCATCATACCCAGCCCCATATGCTAAACCAACTTCGGCATTTTCACCACATACCCACTCAACTGCCCTTAGGGAAAATGGATGATCTTTGTAATCAACCCAACTTTCATGACCATATCCTAAAATCTTACCTTTCCCTACGTGTGAAGCAGAAACTACAGGAATACCACTGGATTCGAAAGCTACAGGGAATGACCACTTGCCGATNGGCAGAATCGGTGATGGCCAACCATTGAAGTCTGCCTCAAACATTCCTCTCAATAGATCACTTTGATCGGCNCGTAAATCATGAACTACTATCCAAATACTAAGACCTACAACCCCTCCAGAATTATTTGCCCAAATAGTATACTCATTCCATTCTGTNCGNCTATNTGGAATTCCNGAGATAGTACCATTATCATGTAANATTAAACCTGATGGTAANNGAGGAGAAACTTCCCAAGAATCGATTTCAGGACCATTATTTGTCACTGGGATAAANANACTTGTATTTGAACTCAANATATATTCGGATTCTTCCCAATAAATCTCATCNGGAGGTANACTGCTAATGCTAATTGTGATTTGAGTCTCAGTGTAGCCACCAGAATTATTNGCCCAAATCTGATATTCTAAAGNCTCTTGGACAATAATTGGAGTNCCGTATATCCCACCATTTTCTGAATTAAAATTNAGACCTTGTGGAAGATTCGGATAAATTTCCCAACTTTCAGGAGTTCCATCTGACCAACTAGGAATCAGAGTTTCCATTTCCTCATTTACTGTCAAATCGAGGAAATAAGGGTCATAACGAATATTAGATGGAGAATAGTCCTGAACAGAAATTAGAATATTTGTAGTTACAGAACCACCTGTATTTGTAGCAGTAACATAGTGCTCTCTAATTGCATGTAGTTCTGTAGGTACTCCAATTATTGATCCATCTATTTCACTGAAAGTAAGACCATTTGG
>NZDA01000029.1 GCA_002686525.1 Methanobacteriota archaeon
TTTTCAATAATTCATGCTCTTCAAATAGAGATGATAAGCTTGAATCAATCATTTTAATGAGCTCATGCTTCGTTATTTCTGGATTATTTTTCTTCCATCCTTCAGTTTTGACTTGGTCTATTTTTTTAGATGAATTGTTGATTCCAACTCCAATTCTCAGAAAATCTTCTTTATTATCCATTTCAACTAATATGCCTCCGAGTTTCTTCCCCGAACTATCCAAGATATCGTTAGGCCATTTACAGAATTGACCCAATACATTTGCAATCCTTACTCCAACAATAATTTGTAGAATTCCAGGTTCCATTTTGTCTAAGATAGACTTCCTGATATTCCAAGTACCAGCAATATCTTTACTATTTGATTTCCAAATAGAACTTCTCCTACCTCTACCTTTTATCTGATTGTTAGTTAAAATTCTTTGCCAACCTTTCGGTGGTAATTTTTTTGCTTCTTCCATGGTTGTATCGCACTCATCGATAAATGTTGGAAGAACTCCTTGACCGGGCTTCCAATATCCTACAATTTCTAATTTCTCATCGTGAATCCAAGCTTCCTTCAGAACTCTGTGAGACCAACCAGATTTTGTCCAATATTCTGTATTACTGGGGCTAAGAGGGTATTTCCTCTGTAGTAAAATTACTAATAAATCTGGTTCTAAAATTGAAACGTTTTCTTCTAAGAAGTCTACTAACTTATGACCCCAGCCGTCTCCTTGTAAATCGGACATGGATACTTCTTCGATCCAATCTAATCTTGGTTCACCTATTGATGGCGGATTGAGGTATGGTAAGTTCCAAAATAATAGTTTAGTGTTCTTTGGAATATTAAACTCATTATCGCCTAATCCATATTCTTTAAAATTAATTTTATCTTCTACTGAAGCGGAATGAGAATTTTCTTTTGCCGCAGAAATCGCAAATGGGTTCACGTCACAGGATTCTACCATCCAGTTATGTTTTGCTAACGCTATACTCAGTAAGCCCGAACCACATCCGATTTCCATTGCAATCCCATTGGGCTTCAGTTTTTCTAAAATTTCCATCATTAATATCGAGTCTTCTCTAGGAGGATAAACAGATTTAGGAATTCTAAGAGATACAGTCTCTCCATTGTGCAGACTAAATTGTACTTTTTTGACTTCGGTTATTGGATTATTTTTTTCACCCAAGCTCATACATTTAATCTCCTTTTGCGCTATTTTTTTTCAAAACGTTTATGTCTGACTGCTCTGCTTTGGGGTTGCCGATTGGGAACTCCTAACCTGCACCCCCCGTCCAGTGGTAGCCATGCCTCTACCATCAGATTCATAAATACCCCCTCAGTCCGACGACAGCCCAGCATATGCTATGGGCCTGTGGCATAGTCGAGGATAGTATCAAAATAATCTAATTATTTAATGCTAAGAAGTCCTTTTCTGGCTCGCAAGCCCATGTTTTTTGTTGGATGATGGTGTTTGATGTGGCAGTAAAAAGTTCAACGAAAAAGAGATTAATGGAGCTGGGTGTCTCAGAAGAACATGCCCATAGACTTGCTGACGATGCCAACATGGATGCAATCAAGAGAATGACTGTAGACCAAGTTGCTAAGAAAGTTGGTTTGGAAACTGGTGATGACGAGTTAGAGAACATCATGGGAATCATTCGTGAACAAATGGCTTCAAGGAAAAGGAGCCGAAGTGGAAGGATCACAATTTCAAGAAAGTCTATTCTTGATGATGATATACCACAAGGAGAGGATAGATTCAATGTTCTCAATCACTTCTTAGTTCCACACCATGAACTCGTTCCTGTCGAACAAGAGGAAGCACAACTTGCTCCATGGGATATGTTACAAACAGAATATGATGGCACTACCAGGTTAGCAAAAGAATTGCTCCCTAAGGTTCTAATCACAGACCCTGCAATTCAAGCAATCAAAGAATTAGAGGAATTAAATAATTCCGAACTTCCTGCTGGTTGGCTAACAAACAGAGTTGTAAAAATTATCAGATATAGTAGGTCTGCAGGTTCTAGTACTGCTTTCCGTCTAATTGTGGAGAGTACTTAGGAGTTGAGTGTATGAAAGAAATTGTAGAAAGTTATTTTCAAAGAAGAAGTTTAGTTAATCATCAATTGATGTCATACAATGACACAATACTTGGTGGTGAAGGACGCAAAAGTCGTATGGAAAAAATAGTTCGTAACATTCGTGTTGGTACTGATGAACCAGTTGATTCAATACCCGGTGGCAAAGATGGCGGAGGTGCCATTAAACTAGACGTGTTAGAGAAGGAAATTTATGTTCGTTTGAAAGGATTGAGACTTGGAAATCCGACTATTAGAGAGGCTAATGGCGCAGAACACCCTGCAACTCCTCTGGAATGCCGTATTAGGAAATTGACCTATTTCTCGCCAATTTATATGGATTTCGTTATCTATCGAGATGACATTCCTCCTGAGCCCGGTCAGACACATGGATCTATAGAAGAATCAAGTGTTCACATTGGGAATCTCCCAATTATGGTTCGTTCTGCACGATGTAACTTACACCCTGATCATATAGCAGGTACTCAAGATTCACCTAGGAAATTATCTCCTTACACATCTGCTGATGATGCTGAATATCATGAAACTCTTTTGAGAAAGTTCGGTGAAGATCCGATGGATCCTGGAGGTTACTTCATAATCAACGGTACAGAGAGAGTCCTAATTTCTATGGAAGATCTGGCACCTAACAGAGTCACAGTTGAGAAGAATAAAAAATATGCTCATGAAACAGAGGTAGCAAAGATATTTTCCCAGAAAGACGGTGTTAGAAAACCTCTCAATGTAGAAAAGAGAAGAGATGGAATGCTAATGGTAAAGATTCCTAGTGCAGGTACGGCTGCTATTCCTGTGGTTCTACTGATGAGGGCTTTAGGGATGGAGAATGACAGAGAGATTTTCGCAGCTATTGCAGGTCCAGTAGAAGCAATGAAATATACTGTGGCAAATCTTAACGATGTTAAGGATAATGAAGAATATGGCGTAGAGAATACTGAAGAAGCAATTGCTTGGTTAGAGAAAAAATTTGCACATGGTCAACAGAAAGAGTATCGTGAATCTAGAATACAGAATATGTTGGACAAAGAACTATTGCCTCACCTAGGTGCTACAAGTGAAGCACGTGAGAAGAAAGCAATTTTCCTTGGTAGGATAGTCCGTCAAGTTTTAGAAATGGCAATCACTAATAGAGATCCTAATGACAAAGATCATTATGCAAACAAGAGAGTACGTCTTGCTGGTGACTTGATTGAAGATTTATTCCGTGTTAGTTTACAGCAATTAGCTCGAGATCTTAAGTATCAACTGGAAAGACACCATAATAGAAAAAGAGATTTGAAAATTAATGCTTGTTTAAGACCTGATGTTCTGACTTCAAAAATTATGCATGCATTAGCAACAGGTAACTGGGTTGGTGGCCGTTCAGGAGTCAGCCAATTATTGGATAGAACGACTTACCTAGCTGCATTATCTCACATGAGAAGAGTTACTAGCCCATTAGTCAGGAGTCAACCTCATTTCGAAGCGAGAGATCTTCACCCAACTCACTGGGGTAGGCTATGTCCAAACGAAACTCCTGAAGGGCAGAACTGTGGGTTAGTGAAAAATGCCGCACAAATGATCGATGTTTCCGAAGAAGTCGCTGAATCTGAGGTAAAAGAACTACTCAAAGAAGCAGGAGTAGATGATTCACCTGCTGGTTGGGCCGATGGTTCAAGAATTCACGTTAATGGTGACATTTTTGGTTTGCACAAGAGACCTAATAAATTGGTTTCTCAGTTCAAACGCCGCCGCCGCTCTGGAAGAATCAGGCCAGAAGTAAGTATTAGACACGATTCAGAGAACAAAGATGTATTCATCAATACTGATAGAGGTAGAATTTTAAGACCTCTGTTGGTATTAGAAGAAGGAAATCTAGTTTTAACCAAACGTACTCTTGATGGNTTAAGAGCAGGTGAACTTACGTTCAATGANCTAGTAAATACTGGAGTAATTGAATGGGTTGATGCTGAAGAAGAAGAAGATTTGTTAGTTGCACCTAGGCCATTCGATTTACCAGAGTTCTCTCCAAAATATTCTCGTCCGATTAACCCAGCTAAAGTTGAGTGGTTAAATCTTGGAGATATGAAAAATAAGAAAGAGGCCAAATTAAGTGCTGAAGTTCAGTTACCNAATGGTGAANCNGTTACAGAAGAGTTCTCAGTTCCTCTGAACTATTATCAAGAAGACATTGAAAAGTTAACAGCTCAACAAACTAAACAGAATAAGGTATTAGTGTATACTCACGTTGAAATTGATCCACAATTGATTCTTGGAGTTTGTGCATCTCTGGTTCCATATCCTGAGCACAATTCTACTCCTAGAGTTACTGGAGGTACTGCAATGGTCAAACAGAGCCTAGGTCTCCCAAGTTCAAATTATCGTCTACGTCCAGACACCAGNGCACATATCATGCATTATCCCCAACAATCGATTGTTGGAACTAGAGCAATGAAATCTACTGGATTTAAACAAAGGCCGGGAGGNCAAAACTTCGTTGTTGCTATCATGAGCCATCATGGATACAACATGCAAGATGCAGTGATTATGAATCGAGCTTCAGTTGAACGTTCACTTGGCCGTTCATCTTTCATCAGAACATACAATGCCGAAAATAAGAGATTCCCNGGNGGGCAGGAAGAAAGAATTGAAGTTCCAGGNACNGGCTTAGACGAAATTAANGGATTAAAATCATTCAANAGTTATTCTCACCTTGANAGAGATGGTTTACCAGTTCCAGAAGAATTTTTGACTAGTGGNNCTCCTGACGCCAAAGTNCTAGTCGGTAANACAAGTCCTCCAAGATTCCTTGAAGAATCTGCTGGNGCNTTCTTACAAGCNCAGGAACGTCGNGAATCATCNATGATGGTTAGAAATGGN
The DNA here is from genome assembly GCA_002686525.1 of Methanobacteriota archaeon. GTDB lineage: Archaea > Thermoplasmatota > Poseidoniia > Poseidoniales > Thalassarchaeaceae > MGIIb-O2. Next base: position 4,944 of record NZDA01000029.1, read on the forward strand.
GAATACGGATGGGTGGATAACGTATTCGTAACCGAATCTCTTGATTCTGGAAGATTAGTCAGAATCACNCTAAGAACTAACAAGATNCCAGAATTNGGAGATAAATTTGCTTCTAGACANGGTCAAAAAGGNATTATNGGAAGACTNGTTGATGAGGAAGATATGCCATTTACNGTGAATGGTGTCGTNCCTGATGTNTTGATTAATCCACANGCTATCCCNTCAAGGATGACTGTGGCCCACGTTNTNGAAATGATTGGTGGTAAAGTTGGTTCAATGGAAGGACGTCAAATTGATGGTACAGCNTTTACCGGTGAAAAAGAAGAATCTTTGCGTTCAGGACTTTTACGAAATGGATACAANCACACAGGNAGAGAAACCATGATNAGTGGAGAGACTGGTGAGGAGTTCCCNGCNGATGTNTTCGTNGGTGTAATTTATTACCAAAGNTTNCATCATCTTGTNAGCAGTAAATTACANGCTAGAAGTCGTGGAAGAGTTCAGATTCTTACTAGACAACCTACCGAAGGNCGTGCACGTCAAGGTGGATTGAGNTTTGGTGAGATGGAGCGTGATTGCTTGATTTCTCATGGTGCATCAATGGTGATTAAAGATCGTTTACTTGATGAATCNGATGGTTGGAATCTAATGGTNTGTAATACTAAAGGCTGTGGNCACATNGCCTACTTCGATTGGAAACGAAGAACTACAGTTTGTCCTGTTTGCGGNGATAGAGCNGACGTTCANAATGTACAAACATCATATGCATTCAAGCTTCTTTTGGACGAAATGAAAAGTCTCGGGGTTGCTATGAGNCTTGAACTGGAGGACAGAAAATGAGTGCTAGAGACGCAGCGAANATCCCTAAGAGGATTCAATCAATNAAATTCGGACTNTTAGAGCCCAATGAAATTCGTAAAATGTCNGCTGTTGAAGTAAAGACNGCTGANACATACAGGGATGATGGNCATGCATTCAAGCAAGGTTTAATGGACCCCAAAATGGGTGTTATAGACCCAGGAGTCAGGTGCGAAACCTGTGGAAATAAGCATGAAGAATGCCCTAGCCACTTTGGACATATAGCATTAGAATTACCTATAATGCACATTGGATTTACTGATTTAATAAAAATGGCATTGAAGTCTACATGTAATTCCTGCAGTAATATTTTGCTACATAGTCAGCCTAACTCTCACCCTCTAGATCCAGAAAAATCCGAACAAGATTATTATCGAGATAGAGTGAAGGACGTGATGATTAAACATGGCGTTGGTTCCAGGGAATTTAAGAAAATAATCAAAGACATAGAAAAAGAATGTTCTAGTAAAAAGAGAACAATTTGTATGCATTGTGGTTCTGAACAAGGGAAAATTATTCTTGATAAACCTTCGACATTTAAGGAAAAGAAAGAAAATAAGGGAGAACACAAGTTGAATGCTCGAGATATCAGGGAATGGTTGGAAAGAATTCCAGATGAACACTTATTATTCATTGGAATGGATAAAGATTCTAGCCGCCCAGAATGGACAATCATGAAAGTACTCCCCGTTCCTCCGATTACAGTAAGGCCCTCAATCACTCTAGACAGTGGTGATCGTTCAGAAGACGACTTGACTCACAAGTTAGTAGATGTTCTAAGAATCAATCAGAGACTGAGGGAAAACCGTGATGCTGGAGCACCTCAATTGATTGTTGAAGATTTATGGGAATTGTTGCAGTATCATTGTACTACTTATTTCGATAACCAAACAAGTGGAATTCCTCCAGCGCGTCACCGCTCTGGAAGACCTTTGAAGACCCTTACACAACGTCTGAAGGGTAAAGAAGGAAGGTTCCGTTCCAACTTATCAGGTAAGAGAGTGAATTTCTGTGCTAGGACCGTAATATCTCCAGATCCTAATTTAGGTATTAACGAAGTAGGTATTCCTGTTAAAACTGCTAAAGAACTGACAGTTCCTGTAAGAGTTACTAACAGAAATAGAGAACAATTACGACAAATGATTTTGAGAGGTCCAGATGTCCATCCAGGTGTTAATTATATTATTAGAGGAGATACTCTAAGAGTCAGAATTACTGACAGGACGAAGTATATTTGGGCTGGATTCAGATGTATGAATCCTGACTGCCACTCAGGTAGTGAGGATGAGCCTTATTCAGGTTACAGACCGGACTTAAATCAAGTTCTCCCTGCCCCTAATTTCCTTCCTGGTTTGGAACTAAAGAGGCAAATGAGGCGTAATTCAATTGGTGACTTAGAAGAAGAGTGGGGTGTTGATTTAGAGAAGACATTGTGCAACTTGAGAGGTGAAGAAAGTGAAGGTCCAATGAAAGGACAAAATCTTTCTTCAGATGATCCAAGAGCTTTGATACACAGTAGATGGGCATGGGAACATTCCAATCCTGATGATGAATATCCTGAGCATTTGGAAGTTAACTGCCCACATTGTGGTAGCCCATCAGTTGAAGACGAGTATGGAGAATCATACCGAACTGATGTAGAAGACAGATTGAGCACAATTGACAGAGACGGAAATCCAAAACCTGGTGTTGTAATTGAAAGGCACTTGATAGATGGTGATGTTACCATATTCAACCGTCAGCCATCATTACACAGAATGTCGATGATGGTTCATGAGATTAGAGTTATGGAAGGAAAGACCTTCAGATTCAATCTGGCTGATTGTACTCCTTACAACGCTGATTTTGATGGAGACGAAATGAATCTTCACGTAATCCAATCAGAAGAGGCTAGAGCGGAAGCTAAAATCTTGATGCGTGTTCAAGAACACATTATCACACCTAGATATGGAGGTTCTGTTATAGGAGGAATTCATGACCATATTTCCGGTTCTTATCTACTGACACATGGCAAGAAGCTTCTTCCGGAAAAATTGGTAATCGAGATTCTCGGTTCTGTAGGCTGGGATGGTGATTTACCTGAATTGAGAGAAGAGGATGGAGTCAAAGGATATCGAGGTTCTGATGTTTTAAGTTTGATTGTACCTGAAGGTTTTAATCTGGAATATACAAGTAGATCTGGTGATCATGTACAAGTCTCTGACGGTAACGTTAGCGGAACGATTGACAAGAGAGGTATTGGAGCTGAAGACGGTAGATTACTCGATGCAGTTGTTCAAACTCATGGTTCAGAAGTGGGTGCAGAATTCATCAATAGAATGACAAAAATGACTATTGCTATCTGTACTGCAATGGGTTTCACAACAGGAATTGATGATGAAGATCTACCNCCTGAAGCTAAAGCTGCTATTGCTGAAATCAACCATAAAGCTAGTGAAGATGTGAATGTAGAATTAGAAAAATTCGGTAAGGATGGTCGTAGATATGAAACAAGACCAGGTAGAACTGCTGAGGAAACTTTAGAAGAAAATATTCTAAACATATTAGACTCAGGTAAAGCAGAATCAGGTAAAGTTGCTAAGGAAGCTCTTGGAGACGATAACTCTGCAGTTTTGATGGCAACATCAGGTGCAAGAGGTTCTATGGATAACTTAGCAATGATGGCAGGTTCNATAGGTCAACCTAAAGTTAGAGGTAAAAGATTAGAAAGAGGATANCAAGAAAGAGTCTTACCTCACTTNANGAGAGGTGTTAAAGGAGCTCAAGAGAAAGGTTTCGTATCTTCCTCATTCAAGAGGGGTCTTGAACCTACAGAGTTCTTCATGCTTTCAGTTTCTGGTAGAGAATCCTTAGTCGATACTGCGGTCCGTACTTCTAAGTCTGGATACATGCAACGTCGATTAATTAATGCGATGGATGATTTGAAGGTTGCAGACGATCATATGCGTTCTGTTAGAAATACTGCTGATAGAATAATTCAGTTCGAATACGGAGAAGACAAAGTCGATCCTGCAAGAAGCAGAAAGGGGGAACCTTTCGATGTAAACCAAGTTTTAGATGATGCTTTGGGGGGTGCTAAATAATGGTAGTAAAGAGTGCAACAAAGAAGAAATTGATGGACTTAGGAATTGAAGAAGAATATGCCCATAAACTTGCAGATGATAAAAAATGGGATGATGTTAAAGTTTTAACTTCCTCACAAATTGCTCAGATATGCGGTACTGACTCAGGTACTGCGACAAAAATCTTCGAAGTAATGGCTGGCTCATCTAAAGCTGCTCAAAGAGCAGCAGCAAGAATTGATAAGACATTATTACGAAGAAAAGCTCTGAGGAGAAGTAGAAGTTCCAAGAGAACAGCTCTACCAATCCAAACTTATGATGCCGATTCTAAAATGGTACAAATTTTAAGA
>NZDA01000030.1 GCA_002686525.1 Methanobacteriota archaeon
GGAGCAGCTTGCTCTGGTGCTTCAATGGCAGCAAACGCTGTATTATCAGCAGCTGGAATCCCACAAGTTTCCTATGCAAGTACTAGCCCTGCATTGTCAGATGCTACTGCTTACCCTGACTTCTTCCGTGTAGTTCCAAGTGATGCTCTACAGGGCCAAGCACTCAGTGCAGTAGTACAAGCAGACATGCCTGCTGACGGAACAGTCGGATTAGTACACATGACGAATGCGTATGGTTCAGGTCTTGCTGACGCTTTCACTGCAGATTTCGAGGCTGCTGGAAACACACTATGTACAACTATTGGATATGAAGAAACAATGACAGATTTCTCTGCTGCTGTTCAATCAATGGTTGACAACGGTTGTACTTCAGCTGTACTAGTATCATATGCAGCTGATGGTGGAATGATCATCGATGAGATGAACTCACAAGGCTGGACTGGCCAAGTATATGGTGGAGACGGAATTGCAGAAGAAGGTCTTGGAGCAGAAGCAACATCTAGTGTGAACGGTGTTATTGCTACAAAGCCTGCAGCAGCATCCACTGGTGTAGTAGGCGCGGTCTTCGCTGGTCTTTGTGCACAATCTCCTGACTGTGCTGGTGGTATTTACACCGCAGAAGCATTCGATGGTATCGTGCTTGTAGCATTGGCTGCATTCGCACAGATGGCATCTCCAGGAGCAACTCTGAGCCAAGTAATAATGGCTACAGGACAAGGTCTAGCAGGAGCAAGTGGTGATATTTCATTCATGGCTAATGGTGACGTACCAGGCGCAGGATACTGTGTTGGTGATTTCACTGAAGATGCAGATGGAAATGTTGCATTTACTTGCAACCGTAGCTGGGACCCAGCAAACGGAATGTCTTGAATAATCTAATAGATTAACAAGATACGTAAAGCAGTGTGGCGGTTTTTCCGCCACACTGCCCTTTTTTTTTAAAAAATAATATTCTAAGAATGTATATGCGTGTGTGTGGTAAATGATCCAACAGATACGTGAAAATTACAGTCAACTAACCAATTCACTTACGATATCTCAAAAGAGATTACTTTTAACTTCAATTTTATTTATAGATTCCCTGATACTGGGTTTAACCTATGGAAATGGTATTCTAAATTTATTAGATATTTTATTATTTGACAAATTACCAACAGATCTTATTTGGCTAATGCAAATTGTAGAATCTATTTCAGCTGGTTTTATAGTCGTAAAGATGTTTTTTGACGATATTCCGAAGAGTAATTTGAGAACATTACTAATTTTATTATCGCCATTATTTTTAGTATTCGTAGTTTTTGTCACACTAGAGGCTTTACTCCAAGGTTTAGAAACACGTGCGACTATAACTNTGGATTTAATTTCAATTTCAACAGGCACTTTAACTTGGGCGTCTACATATTTAGCGATAGCAATAGGTTTGACTTTAACATATAAAGTTCAAAGATACGGAAATTTCGCTCAGTCTGAATTTTTNATGATTGGAATGTACTTAGCCATGATATTAGTCTGGAGCGATTATTTCGTTCCCATGTATGATGCNCCTCGTGATGGCGTACTGACTTGGNCTGTATTATGTTGGACATTNCTCGCCGCTTTCATCCTNACNGGTATTGCAGGTATAATNATCGATCGTTTAGTTTATCGTGGTTTTCGAGAGGAAAGTGCGTCCCCTCAAGTGATGATGATCGCCTCATTAGGAGTGGCTTTGATTCTTAGAGCGATTACTTACTTGCGTTTCGGTTCTTCCAGAAATATGTTTGAACCNGATTCTGATTGGCGAATGCCAACCATGCGTTGGGAACTTCCAACTACAAAATTTCGCTTTAATTTAGGTGAAAGAGAACTGATACCTGCTGAGCCTTTCTGGGATTCTAATGGNAATGGAATTTATGACAGAGGTAACAACGGATTACTAGAGTCATTTATTGATTTGGATGGTGACAATCGTTGGGATGCAGGACAAACTTACAATCATTATAATTGTGAGCAAACTGGAGTCGATGAAGTTACGGGTGAACCGATTCTATCTCGTATTGTTAGTGAAGATTCAAGGCCTTTTTTTGAATTATATGATACTAATATTGATTGTATTACACAAGCGACAACAAATTATGCATACTACAAGGGAATAGTCCCAGTGGTTATTTTTTCATCAGTGGCGATACTACTTTTGTTACTNACAAAGACACGTCTCGGAAGAAAAATGCGTGCGGTTGCGGACAATCCGGAACTCGCTGCAAGCAGCGGNATAAATGTCGAACAAATTCANCTTACTAGTGCATTTTTATCTGCGGGTATTTCCGGNATNGGAGGAGCTATTTTTGCTATGACTTTGAGATATAATCCTGAAACAGCATTTACACTACTTCTTCCCTCCTTCGCAGTAATTGTCCTAGGGACAATCGGTTCGATTCCAGGTGCTATTGTAGCATCATTGATTGTAGGTTTTGTTCGAGCACTTTCTTCTCCGATTCTGATTGGAATAGGAAGTCCGTTAGGACGTTCTAATTATACCGCTTTAGATGGAGTAATGCCGTATATATTCCTTGTTGCAGTCTTAATGATAATGCCAGAAGGAATTGGTGACGCGTATGAAAAATGGAAAGTCGACAGACTAAGAGCAAAACGATCTAGAGAGGAAGAAAGAAANTTATCNGGTGAATCTGAACAACCATCTAGNATAATTACATTCATGCTTGCAATATTCCCACTNACTGCNCTACTCGGNCTTCATAATTGGTGGAATAATAGAACAGACAGAGCCCAAACTTTAGGATTTTTAACTNTAGGAGGGTATTCAATTCACAGACTTCTCCAATTCGTNAAAACAAATTCATTTACATCTGGGACTTGTTCTGAATCGTGTNTCTCTGACACGACAGTGGAAACTAATTATGGTATAATAGCAGGATCAGATGGAATTTTACAGCCAGAAGATTCCCCTTTCTTCAGTGATTCTGTTTCTGANATNGACTCNACTTGGTTTGATTTAATGCAAACTGAGATTTGGTTTGTTGATATGTTAGCATCATTCGATAGTTTGTTTTGGCCTCTTTTCCCAATTCTCCTCTATACTTTTGCGCTATTCGAATGCCAAGAGTATCTTTACGGCACTAGTGCTTCAAATAGAAACAAAATAGAAACAAAATCTATTGTCACTCCTCTGAGGGAATTTTTAATTTATTCTGTAACTCTAATAAAAAATGTTTATAGAAATTTAATCAATAATTTGGACTCATTCATTAAACCATCAAGGAACTATATTGCTTCGAACCTTTCACGTAGTTATTCAAATTCTAGTAAATATCTTCACAATCAATTCCCAACGCTTTCTACTCGTATGAAATATGGAAGAGAGAGTGTTTTAGGTTCAAATATTATGTTTATATTTTTACTAATTATATTGATTTTATTCCTAGTCTGGTTGCCAATTTCTGATTCTGACAATATGAACTTTAACAAAACTCTTCAAGTTTCTAATGTTCTATTGACACTTTCTATATTTATTCTAATGTCTTTCTCGTTGAATTTACACACAGGAATTACAGGAATGGTTAATTTTGGAGTAATTTTCTTTGTTGGAATCGGAGCAATTACCGTTGGCATCCTTACTGCTCCAACTGATGTGCATGGATATGATTGGCCAGTAATTCCAGCCGCCATTGTTGCGATTTTACTTGCAGCAGCCTTTGGGTGGGCTCTGGCTTATCCAACAGCTCGTCTGAGAATGGATTATTTCGCTATTGTGACAATTTCATTAGGGGAGATCGTTAGAGTATTATTGGCTGGCGAGCCTTTGCTAAGAGTAGGTTCAATAGGTTCAGCCATTGGAATTTCTAAGTATACATTACCTCTGAAACAGTGGTGGTTCTGTGGCTCGGGTGTTTCAATAGGGCCTGATTCGGATTATATCAGTGCGGATGCCTGTAGGGATGATGAATTACTACTAGGGCCGGCAAATAAAGTTGGAGAAATACTGAACCTTGTTGATGTGAATGGAACAGTTGAACCAGCCCCGTATATGTTCTTGTTGGCAGTAATTGGGATGATTTCGGTTGTTGTAGTTTGGTGGCTTTTGGAAACAATTTTGTCTTCTCCTTGGGGTAGAATTCTTAAAGCAATAAGAGAGGATGAAGATGTTGCTCAGCATCATGGACATGACGTACTTTCACATAAGGCAGCTAGTTTAGCTTTAGGTGCAGGTATTGCAGGTTTAGCAGGAGTTCTTTGGGCCTGGAAGTTAACAGGTTTTGAACCATCAATAATGGCACCAGCCCGTTCTACATTCCTTGTATGGGCAGCCTTTATCATCGGCGGTAAAGCAAATAATAAGGGGATGATAGTTGGTGCATTTATCATAGTACTGATGGAGTTTGTATTCAATGTTCTTGTTGCAGCACAAGGTTCACCTGATTTACCGTTATATTCAACAGCGGATAGTATTGATAGATTGTTCAAGTGGTTAGTAATTGATCAATTGGACGCAGCTAAAGTATTCGGCATAATCTTATTGATTGGTTTATTATTACAACACCGATCGATAATTGATATCGGTATTTCAGGCGCATTCATATTTTTGTTTACATTATTGATGTTAGGTGAACGCTCAATAGATGAATCATTTACAGGAGGAATAATTAGAGCAGACATGGCATATGTTAAGGTATTATTAATTGGGTGTTTGATGTTATTTTCGCTGAAATTAAACCCGAAGGGATTAATTCCAGAAGTACCATTTAGACCAAAAAATAATCCTGTTAAGGAAAGTATGGTTACATTGGAAGGAGATGATAGTTAATGGAACCAGTACTTCGTGTAGAAAATCTTCGAAAAGAATTTGGAGGTCTTGTGGCTGTCAAAGATGTCTCTTTTGAAATATTTGAGGGAGAATTTGTAGGGCTAATAGGACCGAACGGATGTGGTAAATCTACTACATTTAATTGTATTAGCGGTCTGTTAAATCAAACCTCTGGAAAGGTTGAGATTTATGGAAAAGACGTGTCAAATATGAGACCTGATCAGATACATAGTTTAGGAATGACACGAACTTTCCAGCATACACGCTTATGGCGAGAAATGACTGTAATTGAGAATTTATTAGTTCCACCAAGAAACCAATTTACTCCTAGTAAATTTAAATCATTATTTTTCCCCAAATCACGTCCAGCTGAAAAAGAAAGATTGCAACAGGCATATGACATCCTAGATGAATTAGAGGTACCTCACATGGCAGAAAATCTAGCTAGTGAACTTTCAGGTGGCCAGTCAAAATTAGTTGATATTGGAAGGTCTCGAATGGGCTCTCCAAAGTTACTATTACTCGACGAACCGGTTGCGGGTGTGGCAGGTCCACTAGCGATGAAAATATTCAATAATCTTAGAAAAACAGTTGATGAAACGGGAATTTCTGTGCTAATTATTGAACATAACATGGATTTTATACTTAGACAAGGTGTTGATAGAATTGTTGTCATGAATGAAGGAGAGGTACTAATGGTTGGTACCCCTGATGAAGTTAGATCGAACAGAGAAGTAATCGAAGCATATCTTGGTTCTGCTGGAGAGGAGGAGTGAAAATGAGTAGAGTTCTAGACGTTAATGGTCTCAATGGAGGATATGGTTCAGTACAAATTCTATATGACATAAATTTGTATGTAGAAGAGGGAGAATTTGTCACAATAATAGGGCCAAATGGTTGTGGTAAATCCACATTCATAAAGACAATTTTTGGGATAGCAAGTTACTATTCAGGTGAAGTAATTCACAAAGGCGAAAATGTTTCAGGATGGCGTACTGATCAATTGGTGAATAGAGGAATTGCATATGTGCCTCAAGTTGATAACGTATTTCCTTCTTTAACAATATATGAAAATTTACAAATGGGAGGAAATAGCCTATCAAATTCTGTCCTCAATGAGAGAATTGAACGTGCCTTGAATATGTTTCCTGATTTGAAAGAAAGAGTACATGATTTGGCGGCATCTCTTTCCGGAGGTGAAAGACAAATGTTGGCAATTTCACGGGCTTTGATTTCTAATCCAAAGTTTTTATTATTAGATGAACCAACTGCAGCATTAAGTCCATTATATCAACAACAAATTATTGAAAGAATAGATGCGTTGAGAGATGATGGAATTACTGTACTAATTGTAGAACAAAATGCTCGTTTAAGCCTAGCACGTTCTGATAGAGGATACATCTTCGCAGGAGGAAAAGTAGTTCATTCTGGAGATGCTCAGCATATTCTGACCGATCCAGAAATAGGTGAGTATTTCTTAGGATCTCATTAGGACAATTCTTTCTTTGAAAATACCTTTTCCACTGCAATTGGGATATATTGTAGAGAACTGACCAAGCGATGACCATCCTCAACCTCAATTAAATCGATATTATAACTAGATTCTGCAATTTTTCTGGATGAATCTATTGGCACAATNTCATCTGATTTNCCNTGTATAATTACAGTCGGATGTTTAATTTCAGGCCACGACATNTCTCTCGCACTAATCATAAAATTCCAATTTAGCTTGATTTCTTGATTAAGTCCATGATGGAAATAAGGGCTGAACCCCGTCCTTTCCCATTGTTCCAATCCCTTGTCGCCTACTCTCTTTTCGAAATTTTCTGCCAAACCAAATGCTGGAGCCATTAATACTAATCGTAATTTCCTATTCAATAATTTATTAGATGCATTTGCAATAGCCAGACCTCCATAAGAAGACCCCATAATCAATTCTAAATCGTCATTTTCTAGAATTTTTTGAATTACTACTTCAGTCTGTTCAGCAATTGTCCAACCTTTTTCCGACATATTAATCGAAATCACCTCCCAACCTAGATTTTCTTTGATCCAAATAGGTTTTGAGCCATTAGGCGTACTTTCAAATCCATGAGCCCAAAGAACCTTCATTTTATCACCNNAAATNACAGAATTTTAGTGCNACAAATTCAGTGTCAGTAGGTTCTCTAGTCATGATTCCCGCGTCTACTACTCGTAAGTGTATCTCTGCAACGACATGCACTATTGCATGATACAAGTGGCCTCCGTGTACGTTATGTCCATTATCTGATAATAGAGTATGTATGTGAGTAAATGGNCCGTCTGGTCCAGGTGCCAGATTNCCCTGTGTGGATAATAGTTCCATTGGGCCTTCATGATCTATGGTTTGATAAATTCCATCTGCNGATAAGTAGCCTATTTGAATATCTCTCACTCTTCCAATACCACTAGTGATTACAGCACAATTAACTCCATGNTTAGATAGACTCTGAATTGAACNATGAATTTCTTCTCCAGGGTCTAATCTCAAAATTATATCATNACCTACTCTAGTGAAATCCATGAATGATGGNAGAGGGTCACAAACTTGAATCCAATGTCTAACGATTTTCTTATTATCCGGCANTTTTTGAGAAATATTCCAGTGGAAGTGTAATATTTATTTTTTTAATCATGATTTTAGATTGTAATTCCAATGGAAGTAAAGGGGTATTATGAACTATCCAATTTGGTTATAGACTGCAAGTACTTCGGAGCAAAGCCCGGAGATGANAAAGAATGACTATGGCAGCCCATGACTCGTCTGCACGTTGGAAAACCTTTTTCTTAGAAGCGAAAGAAACAGAGATNTTCGCTTTACTATCCAAACAATCAATCACACCTACTCTTTCNATTCCATTTCATGAATTAGAAGCGTTTGATCCTGACTTTGCAGAAGATATTCTTCAATTTCCAAGACAAATNTTGAACTCTGGTAAAGCCACACTTAGAGAAATATGNAGAGAACGAGGAGAAGATTTGGACGTTATACTCAGAGTGGGGGAATTACCTAGNGATAGTAGAAGAGCGATTAGGAANATAGGNTCTTCTGATATCGAGAAATTACGTAGTAGTGATGTCCAAGTAATCAAAATTTCCGAAATTAAACCTAGGATGCATATCGCAGCCTTCCAATGNGAAAGCTGTGGTTTNACTCAAGAAATAGTNCAGAATAATGAAAGAGAACTAATTGAACCAATTCGCTGNCCTCCAGCAGATCAAGGAGGCTGTGGAGAAAGTGCAGGCAGGGGAGGAGCAACNCGTTTTAACCTAATTTTCAATGTTTCAAGATTGATAAATAATCAATGGATTGAGATACAAGAATTGCCAGAATCCGTAGATAGTGGAGCCCAACCAGGTCGTGCTAAAGTTCTTCTTGAAGGAGATNTAGTCAACAAGCATTTACCCGGACAAAGAATAGTAGCCAACATGATTCCTGTCGTTTACAGTGAGGTCTTAAAGAATAAGAAAACTCCAATGTTTGATATTATTTACCACTTAATTAGCTCCGAACACGAGTCCGTACCATTCACGGAAATTAAAATTACAGATGAAGAACAAGAACAAATTTTAGCGATATCTCAAAGAGAAGATCTTCTACGTTTGATGCAAAACTCAATTGCTCCATCTATATTCTCAACAGGTGTAATGAATTTTGTTAAGAGATCCTTNGCTCTACAATTATTCGGAGGCGTATCTAGAAAGAATTCGGATGGAACTCGTACAAGAGGAGATATCCATATTTTGTTAATGGGAGATCCNGGAGTNGCAAAATCACAGTTNTTGACTTATGTTTCAGANCTTTCACCAAGAGGGAAATTTGCTTCTGGAGGGGGTGTTTCCGGTGCAGGATTGACNGCTGCAGCAGTNAGAGATACTTTCGCTGATGGTAGATTTTCTTTAGAGGCAGGGGTTCTGCCATTATCAGATAGAGGTTTAGCAGCNATCGATGAGTTTGACAAGATAACTGAGGATGATAGAAAAGTCATGCATCCAGCTATGGAACAACAGAGAATNGATATTTCAAAAGGAGGAATAACNGCATCCTTACCATCCAGATGTGCAATTATTGCAGCAGCGAACCCTAAATCAGGTAGGTTCTCTAACCGTGCAGCAAATACCAGTGTAATCCGATCTTTCAAAGAGACTGGACTNCCTCCTCCTTTGGCATCAAGGTTTGATATCATTTGGATGATGAGAGATGAAGTTAAGGCAGAAAATGATGAAATGATTGCCAAACANATTCTTCACAGCCGAACTAGAGGTGTGCCAGAAGCTCTTATTGACGAATTTGTTGCTATGGATCCAGTGGAAGTCGATAAAGAACAGATTCTTAAGATGGGAGTTGANGAAACCGANCACCTTAGCCAGGCATTTCTGAGGAAATATATTGCCTTTGCAAAGAGGAATTATCATCCTAATATTAATGAGGATGTCATGGCATTAATTTTAGAATANTATGTCAATGAAAGNCAATCGTTTGGNCGTGAAGATTCTGAAGANGGNGAATCNAATGTTGTCCCAATCACAGCAAGAGCGTTGGAGGCATTAATCAGACTTACAGAAGCTCATGCGCGAATGTTTCTTCGTGAAGAGGCTACAGCTGAAGATGCGAAGGTAGCATTAGCGGTATTCAAACATTGGAGAGAGGAAGCAGGTATTGAAGACGAGTCAGAATTCTCGGGTGTATCAGTTAAACAGAGGAATAAGAGTATAATTGTTAAAAATATGATTAGAGACATATGCGCTGAAAATGGAAACATTGCTTCTAAGACCTCGATATATAATATGGCCCTGACTAAGCAAATCGACGAATATACTGTTGATAAAACAATCCAAGATTTACGCAAAACTGGCGTATTATTTGAACCCAAAAAAGATAATTTTAGTTTTGTTTAGCCCGTTCATCCTATGAAAGATAACCTTGTCAGTGATTAATATGGAGCCACGCGGAGACATTGAATCTCCAAGCCTTTTAGACCCTAAAAGTTTAGGATTTATGTGTGGTTTAGAAATACATCAGCAATTGAATACAGGGAAATT
>NZDA01000052.1 GCA_002686525.1 Methanobacteriota archaeon
CTACTAAATTAGCTCCACTAAGAAAGCCTCTTCCTTACAACGTTAGTGGTGGATCTGATGATATTGGAGATGTTTCATGGAAAGTTCCAACAGTAGTTCTTAGATTTCCTTCAAATATTCCTAATATAACTTCACATCACTGGTCTGCTAGTATTGCATCTGCCACACCAATTGCTCATAAAGGCGCTAATGCTGGAGCAAAAGTGGTTGCCATGACTGTACTAGATTTTTTATTAAAACCTGAGAAACTTATTGAAGCTAAGGATTACTTTGAAAATGTTCAAAGCAAAGAAGATTTTTACAGACCTATGATATCAAAAAAGGATCCCCCACCAGTATATTTAAATAGCGATAAAATGGAAAAATATAGGGATGAGATGAAGAAATTCTACTTTGATGAGACCAAATATGATACTTACATGGAACAACTTGGAGTAGAGTATCCAGTTATTAATAAAGACTAATTTATACTATAGTTCACATGACATATCTAGTCCACAGCACATAGGAGACTTAATCATTCCATCACATTGAGGACAGTATGAGACTTGAACTTCATCACCACTATCAACAGTAATTGTCTTATTTTGAAGAGGTTCATCACACTTAGCGCATTGGCTATTGACTGACATACCGCATTTTTTACATGTATACGTAGCGTTTTCCATAACATAAATTTAAAAAAACATATTATTTTATTAGAATTAAATAACTTATTTATTAACTTGATGGTATAAAAATCAATTAATATGAGAATACTATTAAGTACAGTATTTCTGTTTTTCTCTTTATTATCAGTTGGTCAAAATAGTTTAACGGGTGTTGTTAGTGACGAAAACGGAGTACCTCTTCCAGGTGCTAATGTTGTTATTGACGGAACCAGTACTGGAGTATCAACAGATTTTGATGGAAATTTTGAAATTACTGCTAGTCAAGGACAAGTCCTTGCAATTAGTTTTATAGGATATACTACACAGTATATAACTGTATCTGGTCAATCAAATCTTAATATCTCTCTTCAGCTTGACAATGAACTTGAGGAAGTTGTTGTTACTGCACTAGGTTTTGCAGCTGTAAGAGATCAACAGGGTTCTACCTCATCTGTTGTAAATGCAGACGATGTAATTCGGTCTGCCGAGCCAACTGTTGTTAACGCCTTAAGTGGTAAAGCCTCAGGTGTTAGAATAACAAGATCTAATGGGGACCCTGGTGCAGGTAGTACAATAAGAATTATAGGGGCAAATACAATTGATGGTTCAATACAACCACTTATAATTGTAGATGGTGTTCCACTAGATAATACTACATCTTATGCAGGAGGTAATAACATTACAGGTGGTAACGGTGGTGTTACACAAGGATCACGTTTAAACGATATAAATCCTGCAGATATTGAGTCTGTTAACGTATTAAAAGGTGCATCAGCTGCGTCTTTATACGGAAGTAGAGCTGCTAACGGAGTTGTTGTAATTACAACAAAGAAAGGACAAAGAGGTGAAGCTAAAATTTCTTTTAAATCTTCATATTCTTTCGACGAGATTTCTGAAAGAATTCCAATGCAAAATACTTGGGGACAAGGAAGAAGTGGAGTCTGGGGTGAAACTAGAGCAGAATCTTGGGGTGATTATATTCCTGATAGAGCTGGTGGTGGTGATACCTACAAAGAGGGTGCTTACTTTTTAGCTAACAATGGAAAAACTTATTATAAAATTGATCAAAAAAATTCAACTAACACATATGTTGATGAGAACTTTGATTCAGTATTTGGAACTGGAAATGCATTACAAAATGATTTAACCATTAGTGGTGGAAATGAAAACAGTAATTATTTCTTTAGTTTAGGTCATCTTGATCAAGATGGTATAATAAAAAATTCTACTTATGAGAGAACAACTGCAAGACTGAATTATGAGGCAAAAATTAATGATAAAATTACATTATCATCAAAAATGTCTTACACCTACACTGATTCGAATAGAATTCAACAAAGCTCAAATGTGTCAGGTTTAATGTTAGGTCTTTTAAGAACTCCCCCTGATTTTGATGGAAGAGATTATAAAGGTACGTATTACAGCTCTGGTGGAACTGAATATATAAACCGTGGAAGATCCTACAGAAAATCAATTGGTGAGAGCTCAAATCAATCATATACAAACCCATTATGGACTGTAAATGAACAAGAGTCTAGTACTAAAGTTAATAGGATAACTGTAACTCCTCAATTAACAATCAAACCAACAAACTGGTTACAAGTTATTACAAGAGGTAATGTTGATGTAGCTGACGATAAAAGAACATATTTCTTTCCAATTGGTGATGCTAGTTCAAGAGCTAATGGACAATATCAAGAAGATGCACTAGATATTAGAAACTCTTCTTTGGATATTATTGGTAAAGCAAACTTTCAATTATCTGATGAGGTGAATCTTACTGCAACTGTAGGTTGGAGCTATAATGATAGAAAATACTCAAGATTATCTGGAAATATTACAGGATTCTTGGTTAATTCTGCTAAAAGAACAACTGCTCTAAATACTTCCTCTGAAGCATCAACCTTTGATGGCTATAAGTCATTTAGTAGATCTAACAGGGGTTATGGTATTTTAAATTTTGATATTGATGATCAATTATTTATAAATTTGTCCGGAGCACAAGAAGCATCTTCTACTATTAATGGTACTTTCTTCTATCCAGCAGCAGATGCAGCTTGGGTTTTAACTGAAGATGTTATTCAATCTAATACAATTTCATTTGCCAAATTAAGAGCTTCATGGGGTCAAGTAGGTGTTCAGCCTGCAGCTCATAAATTTGAAACTCTAGCAGAAGGAGGTTTCAGTTATTCTACATACAGTGACCCTCTTGACAGTAACTTATTTGGAGGTGGATTTAGACTAGATAATAATCTAGGAAACCCTAACCTTGAACCAGAAATAAAAACTGAGTGGGAACTTGGTGGTGATTTCAGATTCTTAAACGACAAGGTATCACTATCTTTAACATATTACGATAATATAATTGAAGGTATTCTTTTAGATGTATCATTATCACCTTCTACAGGTTTTTCTACCCAGTATGGTAACTATGGTGAAATGACTAATAACGGTTTTGAAGTTGATCTAGGCCTTGATCTTATAGATGAGCAAGACTTTAGCTTATCTACTGCTATTAATTGGTCTACAAATACAAATGAGGTTACAGACTTATATGGAACTGAATCAATTAATCTATCTCCAGGTGCCTCAGTTAGTTCAAGAGCTGTTGTAGGATATCCTCTTGGAGCTTTATACGGGACTGGTTCAAAAACTAATCCTGATGGATCTTTTGATCTAAATTCAGATGGGTTCCCTCAAATAACATCAAGTCCGATAGTTTTAGGTGATCCTAATCCAGATTGGAGAGGTGGTATATCACTTAGTATGAGATATAAAAAACTAAGACTTAATGCTGTGTTAGAGCACTCTCAAGGTGGATCATTCTCTCCAAGAACATTATGGGTTTTAAGAAGATTTGGTACTACTCAAGAAACAGCTGACAGAACTACTCTTTCTCAAAGTTTAGTTAACTACGCTGGTAATACAATTGCAAGTGGTACAACTGTTAGAGGAAAGGTTCATGACTTCGGTGGAGGACCTGTATTATTAGATGAAACATGGTATAGGACAGGTATTGGAGGAGGATTTGGTGATAACCAAGCCTATAACTTCTCGATAGCTGATGCTACATGGACTAAATTGAGAGATTTATCATTAAGTTATGTTTTAGATACTCCAATGATAACTAATCTTGGTTTAAGTGATGTAATACTTACTTTTACAGGAAGAGATTTAATCAACATTAATAATGTTGATGGAATTGATCCTGAGATTAATACAAAGGGTGTAAGTGTTGCACAAGGTGTTGAGTACTTTACAAATCCTCAGACGAAAGGTTTTCTTTTTAGTTTAACTCTTAATTATTAATAAGATGAAAAATATATATATAAAATCGATTTTAGCTCTTCTAATAATTTTCACATTCTCATGTGAGGACTTAAATGAAGACATTAACTCAAATCCAAATGATATTTTGATAACTGATGTAGAGGATAAACTATTTTTAACTGGTGCACAATTGGCTAATATCCAAATTCAACTTGGGCATCTTAATAGAATTAGTGGTATGTACTCTGGTCAGTTAATAGGATTTAGCTCCTTATACTCTAATATTTATGGATATGCACTATCAACAGTAGAATCAAACAGTGAGTGGTTTGCATTATATGTTGGTGTTTTAAATAATATGAGGCAACTTCAAGACAACTCAACTAACTCATTACTAGTTGGTATTGCTCAAATCATTGAAGGACATGCATTTGGAACTGCCGCATCTTTATGGGGAGGGATCCCTTACAGTGAGGCTGGAAATCCAGAAATAGAAGATCCAGTTTTTGATACTCAAGTATCTGTTTATAATGCTGCTATTGCTAAAATTACTGCTGGTATTTCAACTCTTCAGTCTACTTCTTCAAGTAGTCTTTCTCAAGACATATACTTTGGAGGAGATAAAGATAAATGGATAGAAGCTGCTTATACACTTGTTGCCCGTTTTAATCTGCATAAAAAAGATTATGCAGCTGCAATCTCTGCTGCTAATAATGGGATAAGCTCAGCTTCAGGAGATATGCAATATAAGCCGCCAGGTATTCAGTCTGGTGATCAAAACTTATTTGCTACAATCTTGAATGGTTCCAGAGCAGGAGACATAGGTAACTCCTCAGGTGGATCTGAGAGCTATCTTCTACAATTGTTAAGTAATGACTACCCTTCAAATAGAAATAATTCTAAAACAGATGAGACTGCGAGATATGGATACTATAAAATAGATTCGTCTAGTGGTTCAGCTAATACTGGTATTATTGCTGAAGATGAACCTCAAAATATGGTTACATTTTTTGAAAATGAATTAATTCTTGCTGAAGCTAAAGCTAGACTAGGAAGTTTAGTTGATGGTCTTCCTCATTTAAATAATGTAAGATCATGGCTTAATTCTGGAGGTAATCTTAATGATAATCACAATTCCGGTGGATTTAAATATGAAGCCTATGTTTCTTCTGATTTTAACTCTGGTGGAATTGAAAATACTGACGGAATCGATTCTAATTCTGCCTTTTTAAGAGAGGTAATTGAGGAGAGATATGTTAGTGGTTTTGGAATGCATATTCCATTTAATGATGCAAGAAGATTAAGAAAAACTGATTCTGCAATTTCAGTTCCATTTACTCTTGTACTTGGACCAAATCCTCCATACCCAGAGAGGATGCCTTATGCAGCAACTGAATTAAATTCTAATTCAAATGCTCCATCTGATGATCCGGGTATTTTTACAAAAACTGAGGTTAATCAGTAAAACTTTAAAAAAAGGTTTGTAAATTTTACAAACCTTTTTTTTTATGTTAAATACTCTAAAAACATTTTGGTTAATACTAGCTATTTTAACTATAGGTTGTTCAGGTAGTTCTAAGTATTCCAATAGTATAATTTCTTCCCCACACCCTCTTGCTTCTGAAGCAGGTAAGTTGATTTTCTCAAAAGGTGGTAATGCATTTGATGCTGCCGTTGCTGCCTCATTTACTCTATCTGTAGTTGAACCAAGCATGAGTGGAATAGGAGGAAGACTTCAAGTTATTTACAAACAAGCAAATGGAAATATTCTAGGTATCGATGGGACTACACAAATACCTCAAAGCTTTGAAGATAGTGATCAGGAATTGCCAAGCTTTGGATATAAGACAATAGGTATACCGGGTGTTGTTGCAGGTTTAATTAAACTTCATGAAGAAAATGGTAATCTTGATTTAAAAACAGTAATGCAACCAGCAATTAAAATTGCTGAAGAAGGTTTTGTTGTTCTACCTGGGGGAATTAAAAGATTTCAGAGTGAAAAAGAAAAATTAAAACTATTTGAGGGATCCAGTTTTTATTTTTTAGACTCCATAGGTGAGTCATACAAAGATGGTCATCTTTTAGTTCAGAAAGATCTTGCCAATACTCTAAGGATTATTTCAGAAAATGGAAAAAAAGGATTCTATGAAGGTAAGATTGCACAAAAGATTGTTGATGATATTCAATCAAATGGAGGATTTATTTCCCTGGATGATTTAAAAAACTATAAAGCTTTAGAGTCTGAGGTTTTAACTGGTGAATTTAATGACTATCAAATTCATACTCTTAACCTTCCATCATATGGGTCAATAACCATAAACATGATTCAAACATTTGATAACCTTAGCATTAATGATGAAAAGGACTGGACTATAAAGGTTTCTTCTGCTGTTGAAGAATCTTATAGATATAGACCATATCAGAGTAATATCGATTCTGTTAGAAGTATTTTGTCGAAAGAAACAGCTAAAAGAATTGCAGATAAGATTGAGTCAACAAATATGGTCATTACCTATAATAATGAAGTTAAAAAATTTGATTACCAGGACATTGCACTTGATCATACAGCACACTTAACTACTTCTGATAAGTATGGGAATGTAGTATCCCTTACTCAAACTTTAGGACCCAATATGGGGTCAAAAGTTGCAACAAAAGGTCTTGGGTTTCTTTATGCTGTTACTATGGGACCTTATTTAGGAGGATATCTTGGACAAGATAAGCCTGGAGACAGATCCTCATCTCATATTTCACCAACCTTATTTACCGATAATAATGAAGTAATACTTGCACTTGGTGCAGCTGGAGGAAATAAAATTCCTGTGGCAATTAATCAGGTTGCTTACAGATATTTAAAGCAAAACCTTAAATTATATGATGCTTTAATAATGCCAAGAACATATATGTTTGAGAGCCCTAGATATGTTGAGGCTCATTTAGGAATAGATAGGTTCAATGATGATATATACTACCCAGAATTCTTTAATGTAGAAAAAATTAGGCAAGAGGGTTATTTTGGTAGAGTGCATGCTGTCGCACTAGATACTTTAAATAATAAATGGATTGGCGCTGCTGATCCAGACTGGGAAGGATCAGTTTCAGAATTTGAGTAAAATGAGATTAATTAAGCTACTTACATTTTTGTTTTTTATCTCTTGTTCTTCTAGTGCTAATGAAAACTATATTGAATCGGAAGATCTTCCTTTTTCAATTATCAATGAAAAAATTCTATTTATAGGTAATAGTTTTACATTTTACTGGAACCTTCCATCTCAATTAGAAAAAATGTCAAATGAAAGAGGTTTAAATTGGGATGTAAGGCATTTTACAGTACCCTCAGCAACCCTAAAAATCCACTGGAATAATCCAGACTTACGATCACTACTGGAAAGTGAAACTTTTGATCATATCATTATTCAGGAACATAGTACGAATATATTGACAAATGCTGATGGTAATTCTAAATTTTATTTTGATCAAATAAGGTCAATTATACCAGCTTCAAGTCAAGTTCATTTCTTCTCTACGTGGATGTACCCTTCAATGGAGCAGTTTAACATTAATAATGAGGAATATCCAATAGAAGAGAGTATTAAACAAATAATTGAAGGAACAACTACTAAGTTAATACCTGTTGGAAGGGCATTTAAGTTATTTCAAGAAAAATATCCTCAGTTTAATTTATTAATGGAAGATGAAAAGCACCCCAACTCTAATGGATCCTACCTAGCAAGTTGTATTATCTTCTCTCATTTAAGTTCTGAGTCTTCTTTAAACTTATCTAAAAGGTATAAAGGCATTGATAATAATGGAGTAGATATTTATTATAGTATTGTGGAGGATGAAGTCTTACCATTTCTTCAGCAAACATCTGATGAGGTAATTTTTTAAAGAATATATATTACTAGAAATCCAAGATAGGTCCCTAAAGCGTTCCCAAGACTCCCAACTAAAATAGCAGGTAGAATTAAATCTTTTCTATCAAATGCTTCAGCTAAAGCAATAGCAGATGTTCCACCACCAATGTTTGCTTGACTTGCAATCGAAATCATGTCCCAATCTCTGTAGACTAACCCACCAATAATTATAAAAATAAATCCGTGAAAAAGTACTGCTA